>CAYWHE010000267.1:0-4265 GCA_964458125.1 uncultured Flavobacteriaceae bacterium
TTCTGCCTGGCCGAAGGGCCCCTATGAATTAATGATCAACGGAGTACAGGGTATTGATGGCAGCGAGGTATACAATTTTTTTGGTCTGAAAAAAGGGCTCACGGAAATAGGAACTGATGTCGTATACGTGTACTTTATCCTTATAAGGTGCCAGCTCCTCATGCAGGTCGCCGCCTTTCAGGCAGATGATTCCGTTGGGGATATGATGCTGGTTGACCTTGCTGATGGATGCACTGACCCAAAACATCAGCCTGTCCAGTGGAGCTGTGGCGCGGCTGACGGCAAAGTCAAACGGACCCCGTACCTGCTCGGCCCTGCTTTGAATGGCCTTTACATTGGCCAGCCGCAGTGAAAAGGCGATATCTTCCACCGCCCTGATTTTTTTTCCGATGGAATCAACAAGCGTAAATTTTACCTCGGGAAAAAGAATGGCCAGGGGGATACCCGGAAAGCCACCACCAGTTCCAACATCAATGATGCTGGATCCTTTATTGAACTGCACAAATTTTGCAATGGCCAGAGAGTGAAGCACATGATGCAAATAAAGCTGCTCCAAATCTTTCCTTGAAATCAGGTTAACCTTTGCATTCCACTCCTTGTAGAGGCTTTCCAGCATCTCAAATCGCTCCAATTGCTCGCGGGAGAGTTGGGTGAAATATTTGGGTATGATTTCAAAGCCTGGCATGAGGGTACAAGTTACAGCAATTCCTTTAAATATGATGGGCAGAATTTTTCATGATCTGATACAGGAACTCACGGGCACGGAAAAGTTGTGCCTTCACTGTTCCCAGGGGGAGGTTCAGTTCCACAGCAATTTCCTCGTATGCCAGTTCCCTGAAGTAGCGTAACTCCACCAGCTTTTTATACCTGGGTTTGAGCTTATCCACTACATCGCGCATCATTTCAACCTTCTGCTTTTTCATATAATGTTCCTCGGGATCAGGATGGAGGCTTTTAACTTCCAGTACCATTTCCTGGCCCTCATCATTTTCAAAACCGCGGTCAATGGAGAAGGCCTGCTTCCGTTTTTTCCGGATGAAATCAATGCAATTGTTGGTGGCGATTTTAAATAACCAGGTGCTGAAGGCATAATCCGGCGTATATTGTCTTATGTTTTTAAATGCCTTGCCAAACGCTTCTATGGTCAGGTCCTCGGCATCATCCCGGTTATTCACCATTTTCAGCAGCATAAAATAAATGGAATCCTTGTAGCGGGACATCAGTTCGGCAAATGCCTTCTGGTCACCGTGGTCAATGGCGTTACGAACAAGCTTGTAATCATGCAGCGCTTTGTCAGACAGGTTCGGACTTACCTGGACCTGCACCTGTTCCACTTCAACAACAAAAGGTTCGGTTGGGGTAATTTCTGGCATAAGTGTTTTTACAGGTGTTTGCAGGGGTTTGGATTTGGATTTATGTTTGATTATTTCCGGCTGACTGCGGGCGATTTTAGCAACCGGTTTTGCCACAGCCGGCTTTTTTCTGACGGGCTGAATGGCTTTGTGACTGACCTTTGATTTGACAGTCCCTTTCGGGCTTTTAACGGATTTCCCTGGAACCACCCTGGTGACCTTTGCCGGGTTCTTAATCTTCGTACTGGAAGAATTTTTTCCGGTTTTCTTTTTCATGGTTCGTCCGCTAACCTTTTTAGCTTCGGCTTTGGCCACGGGAATGGCCCTGGCTGGTTTTCGTTTGACGGTCGGTTTAGACTTGCCCCTGGTTAGCACTATGGCTACCCTGGATTTGAGCTTGGGTTTGGTAAGGGCTGTTGCCATTATTTCCATGTTTTATTTTTAACAATCAGGTTGGACACTGCTAAAGCCGGGTAAAGAATCACCACCAACGCATCGTATACAGGCACCATCCACCACAGATCCAGTTCTCCAAGCCTTTTCATACTTTTTCCCGTCACCAGCCATTGGGTCATCAGGCGAATGATGAAAGCTGATACGACAACATGGAGGAAAAGTTTTAAAATAAGCAAAGAAATACAACTCATGTAAAAAAACACGTGTGTCAGGTAAAACATTCCCAACAGGAACTGATGCCGTCTCCGGTACAATCCCGAAGTACTCATGTGCCTTCTTTTCTGCCTGATCCATGCCCCGAAACTGCTTTTGGCCCTGGAAAACGTAAAGGAAGCCGGGTTTATTTCAATGGCCGTATTTCCCGGCCTGGCCACTTCGTTGATAAATAAATCATCATCCCCGGAAAGAATATGATAATGACTGGCAAAGCCCTTGTTTTTAAAAAACAGTGACTTTTTATAGGCCAGGTTACGCCCCACACCCATATAGGCATTCCTGTTCAGGGCATAGGACAGAAACTGCATGGCATTGAAAACGGTATCCATCCGTATCCATTTGTTTAGAAAACCGGGTTCCTTCCTGTAAGCGCCATAACCAATAACGATTTCCGTATCCTTATTAAAATTTCTTACCATGGTGGCCATCCAGTCTTTGCCGGCAGGATGACAGTCGGCATCTGTAAGCAGGAGGTGTTCGTGTGCAGCTGCTTTGATTCCCAATGCGAGCGCAAATTTTTTTCCATGCTGGTATTTTTCCTGTTCTTTCAGCGTAACCACTTTCAGTTGCCTGTGTTGACTTTCCATTTCCTCGAGGTATTTGCCGGATTCATCCCAGGAACAATCGTTCACAACAATTACCTGGTAATCGGGATAGTCCTGCGAAAGAATGGCCGGTAAAAATTCCCTCAGGTTTTTCAATTCGTTTTTGGCGCAAATAATCACGCTGACAGGAAACTTTACCGGAGCCTGTTCGGACGTCCGGAAAAAGGCCAGCCTGCTGAATACCGCGAGGTAATAACCCACCTGAACCAAGGCACAAATGCAGCACAAAGCCAGTATGACAATACCTGCCATACTCCACGAAACCGACATCATCTCACCTCCTGATCAAGCATGTAATGGGCAAATATACCCGAATCCCCAACCTCAATATTTCTATCTTTGCCAAGATATTAACGAAGGTTTGTTTATAAGGTATGGATTTTCGGATAGAGGCGGTTGATATAGGCAGCCGGGCCAGGACAGGTGAACTGAAAACGGCTCACGGAACCATACACACGCCGGTTTTTATGCCTGTAGGAACGGCCGGAACGGTTAAAAGCGTTCATCAGCGTGAACTTCGGGAAGATGTCAGGGCCGAAATCATCCTGGGCAATACGTATCACCTCAGCCTGAGACCCGGTACCGATATATTGGAGAAGGCGGGGGGACTACACCGGTTTATGAATTGGGACCGGCCCATCCTGACTGACAGCGGGGGGTACCAGGTTTTTTCACTGGCCGACATGCGTAAGATCAAGGAGGAGGGTGTCTCCTTCCGGAGTCATATTGACGGATCCATGCAGTTTTTTTCTCCCGAAAGGGCGATGGACCTGCAGCGGAGCATTGGCTCGGATATCGTGATGGCATTTGATGAATGTACGCCTTATCCCTGTGATTATAATCCTGCGCGCAAGTCCATGGAACTCACCCATCGCTGGCTGAAACGCTGTTGTGATCATTTTGACAAACAGGAACCCAGGTATGGATTTCCACAGTCACTTTTTCCGATCGTACAGGGAGGCACCCATCCTGAACTGCGACAGGCATCAGCGGAGTTTATCGCCTCCTGCGAACGGGAGGGCAATGCCATCGGTGGGCTTTCCGTAGGCGAACCGGCCGAAACCATGTATGCCATCACGGAACTGGTTTGCGGCATTCTGCCACTTCAAAAACCACGCTATTTAATGGGCGTGGGCACACCGGTCAATATCCTGGAATGCATTGCCCTGGGCATCGACATGTTCGATTGTGTGATGCCTACCCGAAACGCACGGAACGGCATGTTGTTCACCAGCGAGGGGATCATCAATATCAGGAATGAAAAGTGGAAGGACGATTTTTCTCCTCTGGATGAAAACGGAAGTTGCTTCGTGGACCGTGAATATTCCAAAGCCTACCTCCGCCACCTGACCATCTCCAAAGAAATCCTGGCGGCCCAGATCGCCACGCTTCATAACCTGTCCTTTTACATGCAACTGGTTCGAACCGCCAGGAAAAAAATCAGGGAGGGTAATTTTTTAAACTGGAAAAATGAACAGGTAAAGATGCTTGCAAACCGGCTATAAAACTATATATTATTCTTTATCATTGTTGTCCGGGCAAAATTCTGATAAATTTTGTGCTTTTAATTTCCAATTTATTTTGTCACTTTTTCCTTGCCGAAAAAGTAACCAAAAAGACAAGGCTGTTTTAAAAT
>CAYWHE010000268.1:0-4253 GCA_964458125.1 uncultured Flavobacteriaceae bacterium
TCTGCTACTGGAACCGTGACGATCGCTATTACAAAAAGGGTAACTGGAAGGGAACGGCCGACCTGGACGGGGGAACACTCTTTACCCAGTTCTCGCATTTTATCGACATCATGTACTGGCTGTTTGGAGACATCAAAGACATCCAGGCCAAGTTTGCCGATTTCAATCACCACCAGAGTACGGCATTTGAAGATTCCGGTTTTGTCAGCTTCTCCTTTGAAGGCGGGGGCATGGGATGCATCAACTATTCCACTTCCGTTTACGACACCAACCTGGAAAGCAGCATGACCATCATCGGCAGTAACGGCAGCGTGAAGATCGGCGGACAGTATATGAATGAGGTGGAATACTGCCGCATCAAAGACTATGTGATGCCTGAACTTCCTCCTTCTAACCCCGCCAACGATTACGGGGCTTATAAAGGATCGGCATCCAACCATCATTTTATCATTGAAAATGTCATTAATACGTTAAAAGGCAGAACCTCGGCCACTACAAATGCGTTAGAAGGTCTGAAGGTGGTGGAAATCATCGAACGCATCTATTCATTAAATAAAATACATAAAACGCTTTCCTGAATGTACACGGATATTGTAAATAAAAAGGCCAAAATTGCAGTCATCGGCCTGGGTTATGTCGGACTGCCCATCGCACTGGAATTCGCTAAAAAAGCATCGGTTATCGGATTTGACATTCATGCGGGCCGTATCGCCCAAATGCAAAAGCATATCGACCCGAGCGGTGAACTGGATTCAGCCGCCTTCGATCATTGCGATATCGTTTTTACCGATTCACTGGACGTCCTGAAGGAAGCCCGTTTTTTTATCGTAGCCGTTCCCACACCCATTGATGAACATAAACTCCCCGACCTGAAACCCCTGATCAACGCCTCCCGGACCATTGGAAAGGCGCTGAAAAAGGGCGATTACGTGGTCTATGAATCCACCACCTACCCGGGATGCACGGAAGAAGACTGCATACCCGTACTCGAGGAATTATCCGGCCTGAAGTTCCCCGCTGACTTTAAGGTTGGCTATTCACCTGAACGCATCAACCCGGGAGATAAGGTGCACACCATTTCCCAGATCACCAAGGTGGTTTCGGGATGCGATGCGGAATCCCTCGACAATATTGCCAAAGTATACGAGATGATTGTGAAGGCCGGAGTTCACCGGGCTTCTTCCATCAAGGTGGCCGAAGCCGCCAAGATTATTGAAAACACCCAGCGTGACGTCAACATTTCCCTGATGAATGAGTTGTCCATCATTTTCAATAAAATGGGCATCAACACCTTTGAGGTCCTCGAAGCAGCCGGTACGAAATGGAATTTCCTCCGCTTTATGCCCGGACTTGTCGGAGGACATTGCATTGGCGTGGATCCCTACTACCTGACCTACAAGGCCCAGGAATTGGGCTATCATGCACAGGTGATCAACTCCGGTCGTTATGTAAATGACAGCATGGGTTTTTATGTGGCCAAGCAAACCGTCAAAAAAATGATTGCACAGGGCAAGGACAGCGGAAAGGCCAGGGTGCTGATCATGGGAGCGACCTTTAAGGAAGACGTGGAGGATATCCGAAACTCCAAGGTAGCCGATGTGGTCAATGAATTTAAATCCTATGGCGTAAAGGTGGACGTTACCGATCCAAAAGCCTCTTCCGAAGAACTGATGCATGAATACGGTTTTGAACTGCTCGACAAACCGGGGTCAAATTACGATGCCATCGTGGTGGCCGTCAACCATAAGGAATACATGAACCTGACGGAAGATTATTTTATGTCCCTGGCCGCCCCCAAGGCTGTTTTTGTTGATCTGAAGGGCATTTACAGGGGTAAGATACACCACATGTTGTACTGGAGCCTGTAACGGAAACACATCTTTTGAGCCAGCCCGAAAAAATCCTGGTTACCGGCGGAGCCGGGTATATCGGTTCACATACCGCCGTTGAACTGATCCGGAAAGGTTACGAGGTGGTGGTGGCCGATAATCTTTCCAATGCGCATATCGAATCCCTGGATGGCATCCGGGAAATAACGGGCACCAGGCCTGAATTCCATCTCCTGGACCTCTGCGACCGTGAAGGGGTGATGAAGTTGTTTGAACAGGACCGTTTCGATGCCGTCATTCACTTTGCCGCTCTCAAGGCCGTTGGCGAGTCGGTTGAAAAACCGCTGGAATACTACCGAAACAACCTGGTTTCCCTGCTCAATTTGCTGGAAGCCTGCAGACGTTACCGCACCTCCCATTTTGTTTTTTCATCTTCCTGTTCCGTCTATGGCGAACCCGATGCCGTACCTATTGATGAAAAAGCGGTGCGTAAACAAGCCAAGTCACCCTATGGCAACACCAAAAAAATCTGTGAGGATATCCTTGAAGATACGGTTCATGCCGGTGAGCTGAACGTAATCACCCTGCGCTATTTCAACCCCGTGGGGGCCCACGCTTCGGCACTGATCGGCGAATACCCGCTGGGCCTGGCCAGCAACCTCATGCCGGTCATCACGCAGACGGCCATTGGAAAACGAATAGAACCCCTCAAGGTTTTCGGACAGGATTACGATACCCCTGACGGTACCTGTATACGCGATTACATCCATGTGGTCGACCTGGCCGGCGCCCATGTGGTGTCCATCGACCGACTGCTGCGGAAAAAAAATAAATTGGCTTACGAGGTGTTCAACATCGGAACGGGGCAGGGGGTATCCGTGCTCGGACTGATCATGGCTTTTGAAAAGGTGACGGGTGTCAAACTTCCCTATACCATGGCTCCGCGAAGAGCAGGCGATGTGGTAAGGGTGTTTGCCGATACCCGTTTCGCCAACGAGGAACTGGGCTGGAAGGCGGAGCATAACCTGGACGACATGATCCGGTCGGCCTGGGCATGGGAACAAAATCTGGACAGGGCCGGAAAAATTCCCCATTAATCCCTACTTTTGCCGTTTACCATTTGAACGTCAATATCCCTCAACGGGCGGCCTTCAACCTGAAATTCATCGCATGAGAAAAATTTTAATCACCGGCGGAGCCGGTTTTATCGGTTCCCATGTTGTCCGGCAATTTATCCGTCAGCATCCCGATTACCTGATCGTCAATCTGGATAAACTCACCTACGCCGGAAACCTGGAAAACCTGAACGACATCAGCCATCATCCGGATTACCGCTTTGTGAAGGGCGACATCGTTGACGAAGGATTTGTTTTGGAACTGTTTAAGGAGTATAGGTTTGACGGTGTGGTTCACCTCGCCGCCGAATCGCATGTGGACCGCTCCATTGCCAATCCCATGGAATTTATCATGACCAACGTGGTGGGAACGGTGAACCTGCTGAATGCGGCACGTCACTGTTGGATCGACCAGCGGCAACAGGCCGCGGAAGGAAGCCGTCTGTTGTTTTATCACGTTTCCACCGATGAAGTTTACGGAACGCTGGGCACAACCGGTTATTTCACCGAAGAAACCGCTTACGACCCCCACAGCCCCTATTCGGCCTCCAAGGCAGCCTCCGATCACATGGTACGAGCTTACCACGATACCTACGGACTTCCCACCGTGATTTCAAACTGTTCGAACAACTATGGTCCTAACCATTTTCCGGAAAAACTGATCCCGCTGGCCATCCATAACATCAAATCCGGTAAACAGGTTCCCGTTTACGGAAAAGGCGAAAATGTGCGCGACTGGCTCTATGTTGAAGATCATGCGGCTGCCATTGACTTGATTTTTCATAAGGGAAAAACGGGTGATACCTATAATATCGGAGGACATAACGAGTGGAAAAATATCGATCTGATCCGTCTCCTGTGCCGGATCATGGACAGGAAACTCGGACGCCAGGCAGGCGATTCGGAAAAACTGATCACCTTTGTTAAAGACAGGGCCGGGCATGACCTTCGCTATGCCATCGATTCCGGCAAGCTGCAACGGGAGCTGGGCTGGACACCATCCCTGCAGTTTGAAGAAGGGCTTGAAAAAACCGTGGACTGGTACCTGTCCAACGAAGACTGGCTCAACCACGTCATCAATAAGGATTACCTGCACTATTACGAGGAGCAGTACGTCAAACGGTGAGGTCCATGACCGCCGTGTTCCGGTAATGAATTCCTTTTTCCCGGATTTAATTTTGTTCCTGGCGATTACCGGCTTTCTCCTGCATTCGCCTGGATTTCCGGTAAGCCGTTTTGATTTTCAAAATAATCCTAAACTTTTTAATTATTTTCCGGAAACCGCCGGTCTGCTGCTAAGCCGCTTCAG
>CAYWHE010000269.1:0-4200 GCA_964458125.1 uncultured Flavobacteriaceae bacterium
GGTGGTACAGCCATGCCAATAGCGTTTCACCGGATGGATTCATTTGTGCAGGCTATAGTACATTGGTGAATTACGATTCCCTGTCCATTGCCTTGTTGCTCGAGGGCCTTGAAAACGGCATGGACAGTTCCTTTATCGTACGGCAATTGGTGCAGGCTTTTTTTACACTTGATAACACGGATTCGACACAGTCATGGCTTTCTTTCCTGACCCATGAAGCCGACGAAGAATTTGTTTCGCTATTTGAAATACTGACAGCTCTTCAGCAGGCAAATCACTCCCTGGGAGAGCTGACCGGAAACGATACGCTAAACCTTTTAAGAAACCTTACATCCGGAACCGGGTATGAAAGTGTTGCCGCAAAGACCCTTCTGAATTATTACTATGACGAACCGTATAACTACGTGCCGGAATTTTATGAACCCGAAAGCCCGAGAAAATCGGAAGCGATCCTGCATGAAATGGAACCGGGAATACTTGTTTCACCCAACCCTTCAGCAGATAATTTTCGGATTAGATTAACAAACGGTGATATCGCTCAAGTTGGCCAATTGTATTTGACCAATACATCCGGTATAATTACCGAACCGGGCCTGATACAAATTAAGGATGGATCTGCTGATGTTTCAGCCACGCTATTGAAAAATGGCATTTATTTCATTCATGTAAGAATGCAAGAGTCCAATGAATCCTATGTTGCAAAATTAGTTGTTATTAAATAATCGAAAAATGGGGCCGGGAATAGCCCGGCCCTGTTTTTATTTTAATCCGTCAACCTATGAGAATTATAATATTGAGTTTTTTCTTATTTAGTAATATATCTGCAAAATCACAGATCACATTTAATAAAACATATCATTCAGGCATTGACGCTACCTTTAATATATTTGAATTAAGCGATGGTTATTTAACCGCAAGTTATTCAGGATATACAATAGTTCCCGGGCACCTTAGTCTGATTAAAGTAAATTTTTACGGCGATACTTTATGGCAACGTGAATTTGGAATGTCTTCTGAGTATTTTGCTTTTTATTCGTTAAAAAAAATAACTGACTCAACATTGATTGCAGGATGCTATGGTGCTGATAACATAATCCAATCAAGTTTTGTAAGTTTATTTAAATTAACCATTGATGGAGATACTATATGGACCCGTAAATTTTTTGCTTCTTCCGGATATCATTATAACGGCCAATATCTTATAATTACTGATAATAATTCTATACTGGTTACCGGGCAAATAGCTACCGATACATCTGGTGATGGAGATGGATTTATTATGAAAATGGATGCTGATGGCAATTACCTCTGGCATAAAATATTCGGCGGGCTTAAATATGATTGTTTGGTGTCAAGTGTTGAACTGCCCGACAAGGGATTTTTATCGTTGGGCTGGACACGCAGCTTTGGATTTGGCAACAGCAGCAACCGGGATGTTTACCTGGTTAAAACCGACAGCCTGGGTAATTTTCAATGGCAGAAGACCTATGGCGATAGCAGCTTTGAAACAGCAGTTGGAATAACCTCATGCATGGATGGTAATTATCTTCTTTCAGGATACAAGTCTGTAAATTCAGTAGGACATGCCTGGATGATAAAAATTGATACTGCAGGAAGTGTTATATGGCAAAGAACACATAATTTCGGTGTCTTATCTGATTTATGGTGGTCACGCGAGTTGACCAACGGTGATTTTATTTCAGCAGGAGCTTCAAAAAACCCTGCCAACCAAAAAGATGACGGCCTTATTTTTTGCACTGACGCCAATGGGTATGTGAAGTGGCACCGAACCTTTGCCATGAATAACGATCATGCTTATTTCCGTGATGTACAACCTACCAGCGACGGGGGTTTTATATGCGCAGGATTTGCCTTTGTTGGCGCAAGCGGCAATGAAGATGCCTGGCTGGTAAAGCTCGACAGCCTGGGGTGCGACAGCAGCGGCTGCCCCGTTTTGCATACTGGCATTGACGGCCCTGAGCAGACAGGATCCGCATACGGCCTTCAGGTTTATCCCAACCCGGCCTCACAGGCTGTGCTGATAAATGTACCCGGCCAAAATCATATCGACTATTTTGATATCAGTCTGTATGACATTACCGGAAAGATGGTCATGAAAAAACGGCAGTTGAATACGGGAATCGCACAGCCGCTGCCCGTTAACCATCTCGAACCCGGGTTGTATTTAATCCGCGTAGAGGCGGGGGATCAGGTGCTCTCAAAAAAACTGCTGATAGCCAGATGAAGAAGGGTTTAATTATTTGTATGTCGGGTATTCATGTTTCATTTTTTATGAATGCTTATTGCGTCACATTAAAAGACAACGACTTCAGCAGCACGGCTAACCAGCCTGCGTATAACTATGGTGTTATTGATCATGAATCCGGCGGGGACGCTGCCCTGTTGCAATCACATTATTGCTTCACCAGTTTCCCGGTGACCGTACCGGCGCGAATGAGGTAGATGCCCGGTGCATAGTGTGAAACATTCATGGTGTAGGTTTGCGTTCCGTAAGGCAACGAGCGGCTCTCCAGCGTCCTTCCGGTGATGTCGGTAACTTCAAGGGAAGTATGGCCCGGAGGAAGCGCCTGTTTAAAGCGCAGGGTAACGGATGTTGATGCGGGGTTAGGATAAACGATAAAGTCATCCTGATTGATGTCTTCCACACTGGTGGCCGTAGTATATGACATGAGCCATTTGGTGACCCACATGTCGGCCCGGTTGGTCATGGATGCCTGAATGGTGTCGAAAGAAGCAATGCCCTTGTCACCGGAAATATCCGAACCCGAGTGAACACATAAATAAAATACACTGTCGTTGACCATGGCAAATGAAGGTTCCCATTCGTCCCTGTTACCGCCTATTGTTTTATCCCAGACGATATTTAGAGCCGAATCCAGTTTAAGCAGCCATACGTCATATCCGCCTTTGGAATTTTCCGATTTTTCGAAACTGGCGGGAGAGTCGGAACGGCCGGAAACAAAGTATCCGCCGTCAGATGTCTGATAAATCTGGTGGACAGCATTATGCAAATTGCCTCCGAATCGTTTTTGATTTAAAATATTTCCAGCAGAGTCAAGTATAAATATCCAGCAATCGCCAAATCCCCTGGAGACAGAATCTGCAATGGTACCTCCTTTGGCATTTTTTTTTAAAAATGCAAGTACAACCAGATGTCCATAGGAATCAATCATTCCTGAAAACATTAAATCATCCCCCATACCACCGTAGTGACTCTGGCTAATGATATTGCCCATGGTATCGGTGCGGATCAGCCAGCTGTCCGGGCTGCCCAGCCCGGTGTAATTCTGAAAAATCCAGTCCCCGCTGGGTGCCCCTGTATAGCTGCCTGCAAGGAGAGTGTATTCGTTTATTCCCGACCTAAAAATACGATTTACAAAATCATAACTGCTACCCCCGATTAGTTTATTCCATTGCTTCACCCCGTTGCTGTCAATTTTCAGCAGCCAGCATTCATCGGCCCCGTTGCTGGTATCGGTCACATCCTGCATGGTGCTGCCGAAAGACGATCCATACAATAAATAACCCCCGTCATCGGTGGGCAAGGCGCCCTTTAAAAACTCAATGGCGCCCGAACCATATCGCCTGTCCCATTTTTTATTGCCCTGTGCGTCCACGCAGATCACCCAAAAATCACTGTTGTTTGCCGTACCCCAGGCATTCTGGCCTTTTTCACAACCGGCATCCGACTGTGAATTCCCGGCAAGAAATAAATCTCCGTCATTTTCAATATGCAATAAAATCAATTCATCCCCTGCATTGGGTCCTCCATAAGTCTGCTGCCATATAATATTGCCAAGGCTGTCGCAACGCAGCAGCCAGGCATCGGCCCAAACAATGCCGTCCACACCCATGCAGTTGGGTTCGGTTTTATTGCCGCTTACATCCGATTCGGAAACGGAGAGGATATAATAGCCTTTGTCGGGCAACAGGTATATGGCCGGCCAATATCCATAATGCATATCCTTGCGAATGCCCCCATATATATACTCCTCCAGCTTGATAAAATTAGGCGCCTGTGCCTGTAACATGGCTGTACAGGATAATACCATCAGCAGGCCCTGAAGAAGGCCTTTAAATAATAATGCTTTCATGGCCGGTTATTTTGAAAAGGTGAAAGTGGAATACTGCCCGTTGTTGTCCTGCAGACTGGCGAAGGCGACATGCCTGGAGTCCCAG
>CAYWHE010000270.1:0-4176 GCA_964458125.1 uncultured Flavobacteriaceae bacterium
TATTGGTCTCCCCCTGGATAAACCATAGCAATTCGTGGATGATGCTTTTGGTATGGAGTTTTTTGGTGGTGAGCAGGGGAAAGCCTTCCGACAGGTCAAACCGCATCTGGTAGCCAAATATGCTGCGAGTTCCGGTACCGGTACGGTCATTTTTTTCGGCTCCTTTATCGGTAACTTCCCGGAGCAGGTCAAGGTAGGCTTTCATGGTGATGTTACTTTTAGCTGTATGGATTTCTGATTCCGGCCATTTGGCTTACATACGCTCAGCGGAATTCACTGGACAAAGGTAGGCAATGAGTAAGAATAACCGGTTGGTTTGTTTTCAACTTTTTAAATATTCCAGCCGGACAACCCGGACTTCCTGTTTCTTCCGGCGGACGGCAAATATTTTTTTTGCTGCATTTACTGAAATGCAGTAGGTTTGCACGGCAAAACAAGGCTCTCTTGAGAGAAACGCATTTAAACAAGCTATCAGCAGCGGGGTTGCTGGTATCGTTGGGGATCATTTTCGGTGACATCGGCACCTCTCCCCTTTACGTTTTAAAGGCCATTGTCGGAACCAACATTATTTCCGGTGATCTGATCCTCGGAGGCGTGTCCTGTATCTTCTGGACGCTGACCCTGCAAACGACCATTAAATATGTCATCATCACCCTGCGTGCAGACAACAAGGGTGAGGGCGGGATTTTTTCACTGTATGCGCTGATCCGGAGAGCCAAATTCCGTTACCTGGTCCTGGCGGCCATCATCGGAGGAAGCGCCTTGCTGGCCGATGGCATCATCACTCCTCCGATTTCCGTTTCCTCCGCCATCGAAGGATTAAACAAGCTGAACATCACCATTCCAACCGAGACGATTGTCATCGTCATCATCACCCTGTTGTTTTTTATCCAGCAATTCGGAACCTCGCTGGTGGGTAAATTTTTCGGTCCTGTAATGCTCATCTGGTTTATCATGCTGGGAACCCTGGGCGCCATTGGTCTGACACAAAACCCGGGCATCCTGGCCGCCATCAATCCCTATTATGCCATCCATCTCATCACGCTTTACCCGGGCGGTTTCTGGCTGCTGGGTGCGGTTTTCCTGTGCACCACCGGAGCCGAAGCCCTGTATTCAGACCTTGGACATTGCGGGCGGCAGAACATCCGCGTGAGCTGGATGTTTGTCAAGTCATGCCTGCTGCTGAACTACTTCGGACAGGGAGCCTGGCTGCTGAACCGGGAAGGAACGAACCTGGGGTCGGTCAATCCTTTTTATGAACTGATGCCGCACTGGTTTTTGCTAAGCGGTATTATCATTTCCACGGTGGCTACCGTTGTGGCCAGCCAGGCGCTGATCAGCGGGTCCTTCACCCTGATCAACGAAGCCATACGGCTGAATTTCGGACCCAAGTTAAAGATCAATTATCCCACCGACTTCCGGGGACAGCTCTACATTCCTTCTGTCAACTGGATGTTATACCTGGGATGTGTCGGGGTGGTGCTTTACTTCAAGGAATCTTCACACATGGAGGCTGCATACGGACTGGCCATCATCATCACCATGATCAGCACCACCGTGCTCCTGTCGTTTTACCTGTACATGCGCAAGGTATCGGTTTTCCTGATTGCCGTTATGGTGCTTCTCTTCGGTACGGTGGAAATTTCCTTCCTGATAGCCAACCTGAGCAAGTTTACCCATGGAGGCTGGATCACCGTTATCCTTTCCGGCATGCTGGCCATGCTGATGCTGGTCTGGTATTCGGCACGAAAAATTAAAAACCGGTTCGTTGAGTTCACCAAAATTGACCAGTACCTGCCCCTGATGCGGGAGTTGAGCAAGGATATGAGCATTCCGAAATTCAGCACACACCTCGTCTACCTGACCAGCGCGAACCGGAATGATGAAATTGAATCGAAGGTCATTTATTCCATCCTGCAGAAGCAACCCAAACGTGCCGACGTATACTGGTTCCTGCACGTGGACGTGCTGGATGAACCTTACCGCATGGACTATAAGGTGATCAACCTGCTGCAGGGCAGGGCCGTAAAGATTGATTTCCGTTTGGGTTTCCGCGTGGAGCCGCGCATCAACCTGATGTTCCGGCAGGTGGTGCAGGAAATGGTGGAAAACAAGGAGGTGGACATCACCAGCCGCTACGAGTCGCTGAACAGCCGTCAGGTGATCGGGGATTTTAAATTCGTGGTGATGGAAAAATTTCTGTCCAACGACAATGACCTGCCCTTCCGGGATAAACTGGTGATGGATATTTATTTTATCATGAAGAACTTCGGACTCTCCGAGGAGCGGGCCTTCGGTCTTGACACCAGTTCCGTCCTCGTGGAGAAGGTACCCATGGTCATTAAGGCGGCATCCAAATTCAAACTCAACCGGGTTCCCTGATCACCCTGTTTCCTCCTGAAAGGAGTCCATTCATAGTTTTACAACCTTATGGAGATACTGGAGAACCATTCCCTCTTACCGCTTAACACGTTTCATCTCGATGTGGCCGCCCGCTATTATGCCGAGGCCGGATCTGAAGAAGCCCTGCACGCCATCCTGCAGGAACCCTCCCTTTCCGGCCAGATCAAACTGGTTCTCGGAGGAGGGAGCAACATCCTGTTCACCCAGGATTACCCGGGACTGGTGATCCGGAACACTTTTCGGGGCATACGCGTGGCGGAGGAGGACAGTCGTTTTGCTTTTGTTCAGTCGGGCGCGGGGGAGGCATGGCATGACCTGGTGCTGTTTTGCATAGGCCTGAACCTGGGAGGCATTGAAAATCTATCGCTTATTCCCGGAAGCGCCGGCGCCGGACCCATCCAAAACATCGGTGCTTACGGAGTGGAATTAAAAGATGTGTTTCACGAACTCACCGCCATCGATCTGAAAAACGGTGAACCTGCAGTGTTTTCAAATACGGAATGCCGCTTTGGATACCGGAACAGTATTTTTAAAAACGAATGCCGGAACCGCTACATCATAACCTCGGTGACGTTGAAGCTTTCCAAAAATCCTGTTCTGAATACCGCATACGGGGCCATTGAGGATGAACTCAGACGCATGCAGGTGAAGGATAAAACCATTCAGGCCGTCAGCGAAGCCGTCTGCAACATCCGCCGGAGCAAACTCCCCGACCCCGCCGTTCTGGGTAATTGCGGCAGCTTCTTTAAAAACCCGGAGGTGGACCGTGAACAGTTCCTGGCCCTGAAACAGACCTCCCCCACCCTGCCCGGCTACGACACGGTACCGGGAAAAGTTAAACTGGCCGCCGGCTGGCTCATCGAACAATGCGGCTGGAAAGGAAAACAGGTTGGTCATACCGGCTCCCATAAGGACCAGGCCCTGGTGCTGGTCAACTACGGCGGTGCCACGGGGAAGGAGGTGGTTGAACTGGCCGGGTCGATCCGGCAATCGGTGAAAGACAAATTCGGTGTGGATATTGAACCGGAAGTGAATATTATTTAAATATCCGGTTGCTTTCAGAAAAGTAATTTAAAAGACTGAAACTTCATTTTACATTCCGGTCGGACGAACAACGCCCTTTCATACCGAAAACCCGCCCGAAACCTGCACCCGGTTCCGGCGTTAAACCTTGCCGGACTATTTGATATAGGAGACGAGAGTCTCCTGATAGATGTAAGCATCCAGGATGGTGTCGCAGGAAGGAAGCCCGCAATAGTTGTAGCTGATGTCCCTGTTGATCCGGTAAATCATGCCTACGTTGGTGGCGTACTTTTCCTGGTAAAAATTGGAATTGATCAGGGTGGTATCCTCGTATTGCAAAACGGTACAGGTGCTGTCGAATGCCAGGCCGCCCAGGGTCAACGGTACATGCAGATCGGTATATTTGTAATAACGGGTGCCGAGGGTATTCTGTACATTACCGTCCCAGTTTTTATCCTTGTACTGGGGAAAATATAATTTGATAAAACGGATGTTGTCCTCCACGCGCTGACCGGTAGAGGTAAGTAAATTGGATGCCCATACTTTGTATATGGTCCAGTCGGGCGTGGTGTCGTTTTTAATAAACCGTTCAATGCGCTGGGTTTCCCGGCCTTCGTTGTCAAGGTACGTACCGGCTATCACCTCCTTAATCTGAAAATGAGCCGAATCCCACAGGCCCGTAAAACTACTCTTGGTGATCTGGTCCACCTCGTAAATCAGTTCATGTCCGGTATTGACCGGAAAATAGTT
>CAYWHE010000271.1:0-4162 GCA_964458125.1 uncultured Flavobacteriaceae bacterium
GGCCGACCAGCCCGGCCGCGTGCCAGGTGGTGCCGCTGGTGAGCTTGCCCTGCTCCAGTAACAACACGTCGGTGATACCGAGCTTGGCCAGGTGATACGCGGTGGAACAGCCGGCGATGCCGCCGCCGACGATGACGACGCGGGCCTGCGTCGGTAGCGACGTGGCGGCGGTCATCTCAGCGCTGCAGCTCGCCGCCGGCCAGCCACGCGGCGCCGCGGCGATAGAGCTCGTCGACGACCGGGCCCTTCAGCATCGGCATGTCGAGCTTGACCTTGTAGCCGATGCGCGTCTGGATGTAGGCCAGATGCCGGTAGCCCTCGGGAAACGTGGCCAGCAGCTCGGCGTCGAGCCTCAGTGTGGCCGCCGGATCCAGCGGGTCGATGCGGTCCTTCTCGTAGATGGGCTGGCGGTGCAACAGCTTCCACTGACCGTGGTGACGCACGATGAAGTCGTAGAAGCGACCGGTGCACACCACGTCGCACGGCACGCCGTCGACCGGACCGCGCTGCGAGATCGTCATCTTTTCCTATCATTACCCTGTCGGGCATGGCCGATAATGAAAATAAATCCGACATGAGTTTACTATACACCCGGATCCACCAGGAGCGGCCCCCGAAGTGATCATTGAACCAGGCCGAATAATCATCCGGAAATGCAACTACGGTTTCATAACCAATCAGGGGAAATGGAGCCTTGAAACGGTTTTCTGCCGAACCCCCGCTTTCCTCCCTGAGGGTTATCTTTAAAACATATGGCAGCAGCAATAAACCGCAGAAAAAGGTAATCAGCAACCGGGATGAAAAAACCCGGAACTTCCTTTCCTTTTCCTGATCCGGAGGAAAAACATCAGGTCCGGTTGGCCTTTTTTCGGCTTTGTTTTGAAGCAGGGGTGAATAATGATGCAAGTTCAGCAACAGGAATACGGCGGTTATCAGGGCGAATACACCCGCCATAAACGGGCTGCGGCTCCGGTTGCCAAGTTTATCGAACACCGCTGAAAGATCAGCCGTGGTGATGATATAGGGATCGTTCCCGGATGCACGCATCCAGAACCTGTTTTCCAGGACACCATAGGTGCAGTCATGAGCCAAACCGAAAATTTTCTTCAGTTCATCCGGCCTGTAACTGAATGTGTCTAAGGAGTTCAATACGGTCAGGGATTCCACATAAACGGTATCCGTGCTTTTGCCTGCATCCAGTCTGAGCCGGTTCAGGCTCCTGTTGCTGCGGATGACAAAAGAAACGAGCTGAATTTCCGGACCGCCCTGTACCAGCCTGCTGACGGACTGACCGGGCGTAAAACCTCCCCCCCCGTCAAAAAACAACTGGAATTCCTGCGTCTGGGATATCTTCATCTGGACCTGCACCGTGATGTCTTCCTTCCCTCCTGCCCCGTTTTTGAATTTAACGCTGGAAAGCACCCGGAATACTCCAATAGCGATTACCGCGGTCAACAGCAGTTGAATCATGACCTTCCCTGTTTGCTGTTTACGGCCCATGATCAGAAACGGAAATAAATAAAGGGATTATACGTACCGGAAACGAGGGTCATGGTCGAAAGCAGAAAAACAATAATGAGACCGGCATAGCTGATCAGTTGCAGGGTATTGATAAAAGGGATCCGGAAAAATGGTTTCCAATTACCGGTTATCAGTTGCAACCGGTTCCGGCCTGAAATAATGACCGGCATGCTGCCCAATATACCAACAATAAATACGAGGATGACCTGCCTGTTCAGGTATAAGCCGGGGAAAAAACGCTGACTGACGGCATCACCAAAACCAAACAGGCTTTTAATAAATGCAAGCGAATAGCTGAAATCACCGGAACGGAAAAACACCCAGGCCAGGCAAATGAACAGCAGGAGGTAAACATGCCTGACGGGCTTCCACCAGGTTTGCATGAGTTTTTCAAGTCCTGCACGTTCGGCCAGCATCAGGGCGCCATGCATCATGCCCCATGCGATAAAGTTCCAGCTTGCCCCATGCCAGAGCCCGGTGAGAAAAAAAACGATAAGGAGATGAAGGTAGGTACGGCCTCCCCCGGCCCTGTTGCCTCCCAGGGGGATGTAAACATAATCGCGAAACCAGTTGGACAGGGAGATGTGCCATCGTCTCCAGAACTCCTTCACGGAAGTGGCGATGTAGGGATAGTTGAAGTTTTCCAGAAATTCAAATCCGAACATTTTCGCCATGCCGATGGCCATGTCGCTGTACCCGGAAAAGTCAAAATAAATCTGCAGGGAATAAGCCAGCAGTCCGATCCAGGCGACCGATGCATGCAGTTCGTTTGCGGGGATTGCAAATACCTGGTCGGCCACGCCGGCCAGGGTGTTGGCGATCAGCACTTTTTTTCCAAGACCCGTGATAAAGCGCCTGATGCCGGTGGTAAACTGATCCCTGTTGAGCAACCGGGACCGGATCTGGTCAGCGATATCATGGTAACGGATGATCGGCCCGGCAATCAACTGGGGGAAAAATGAAATGTACAGGGCTAGGTTCACCGGGCTCCTTTCAGCTTCCGCTTCCTTTCTGTAAATGTCAACGATATACGAAATACTGTGAAAGGTAAAAAAGGAAATTCCTATGGGCAGGTGAATGGGGTTCAGATGCAGCAGGCCGAAGCCGGCTGCTTTTAACAGCACATTCATGTTATCCGCCAGGAAATTTCCGTATTTGAAAAAGATGAGCAGGAGGAGGTTCACGCTGACGGCAATGCCGACGGCCAGCCGTGCGCCCTGTTTTGTTTTCGCTCCATCCACCATCAGCCCGAAACTGAAATTGATCAGGATGGAGATAAACATCATAGCGGCATATTGCATTTCGCCCCATACATAAAAGAGCAGACTGGCCAGCATCAGGAACAGGTTTTTCAGCCGGCCGACAGCAATAAATGAGTTTACCAACAGGGTTAAGGGCAGGAAAATGAACAGAAAAACGAGTGAACTGAAAACCATCCGGGGCTGCCGTTAAGCCGCAAATTTAAAAATAGTTTGGAAGAAAAGCCTTCCGGTTCCGTCAGGAAACCCTTTCCAGTTCTATGAAGGAAAAAGCGTAATCGTTTTTTTCATCCGGCCCCCTGTCTTCCCTCCTGCTTTCTTTCCACCGGGCTGACAAAAAAGGGGGTAAAAAAGTATCGCCATCAAAGGCTTCGTGAATGCGGGTGAGGTAAACTTTTTCCACCCGGTCCAGGCTTTGGACGATGATGTCGGCGCCACCGATTATAAATACCTCGTCCTCTTCCCGGCACAGGTTGATGGCCTCCTCAATGGATTGTACCGTAATGCAACCCGGTTTTTCATAACCTTCCTGCCTGGTGATGATGATATTGGTGCGGCCCGGCAATGGTTTGCCTATAGATTCAAAAGTCTTCCGGCCCATCAGCACGGGATGTCCCATGGTGATCCTTTTAAAATGCTGCAGATCGGCAGGCAGATGCCAGGGCAAACCATTTTTTTTACCGATGACATCATTTTCAGATGTTGCAACTATGAGGGATAATTTCACGGCCGGGCGGTCAGTGTCTGAACGAAACAACTTAAACAGCCACAGCCGCTTTGATATGAGGATGCGGATCATAGCCGGTCAGGTAGAAATCCTCAAACCGGAAATCCGTTATTTCCCTGATCAGCGGGTTTATCTGCATCACGGGAAGTTTACGGGGTGTGCGGGAACACTGGAGGCTGACCTGGTCAACATGATTGGCATAAATATGAGCATCACCAAGCGTATGAATGAAGGTACCGGGTTTGAGAGAACAGACCTGCGCCACCATCATGGTCAGCAAGGCATAGGATGCGATGTTAAACGGAACACCGAGAAAAATATCGGCACTTCGCTGGTACAGCTGGCAGCTCAGTTTTCCATCGGCCACGTAAAATTGAAACAGGATGTGACAGGGAGGAAGGGCCATCAGGTGTAGTTCAGCCGGATTCCACGCGCTGACCAGCAACCGGCGGGAGTCCGGGTTCCGGCGTATCTGATCAATCACCAGGGAAAGCTGGTCAATGGATTGTCCGTCCGGTCCTGACCATGACCGCCATTGTTTTCCGTACACCGGTCCCAGTTCCCCGTCCGGTCCTGCCCATTCGTTCCAGATGCTGACGCCATTTTCTTTCAGGTACCGGATATTGGTCTCCCCCTGGATGAACCATAGCAATTC
>CAYWHE010000272.1:0-4044 GCA_964458125.1 uncultured Flavobacteriaceae bacterium
CATCTTGTTTAACATGTTTATCCTGAAAGCGGGGTCATGCGCATTTACCTCCTGAAGCGTTGCAAACCTGAAATACCCTTTTTTATCGTGCCTGATCACCAATCGTACAAATCCGTTACACAGGTTACAGATACCGTCAAAAATTATAATGGCATGGTGGTTATCCCCCATGATAAAAATTATTTCCGGAGGGTGATGGAATACGGAAAAACAGACACTTCATTTTTATATCCGGGCACCAGGTCGAGGGTAGCCATGTCGATCATGGTCACATACCCGTTTTGTCCTCCGCACAGGGCTTTGTGATGGGGAGCCGGGCCGATGCTGTTGATGTTGGCAATATACACCCTGTTGGCTTCATCATCCACCGCCAGGCCGTGAGGCTGAACACCCGTGTTGATGCGTTTGACCAGTGTCAGGGTGCTGTAATCGATGACGCCCACGGAACCATGCTGGGGTGCAAACGTCACCGAGTCATCGATGCAGGTGACGAACAACAAATGATTGCTCAGTGAATACGCCATCTCCTTGCAGTTATAAAATCCCGGAAATACCTGAAGCAGGGCATCATCGCTCACCCGGTATGCGCGGACTTCATTGCTCCATTCACAGGCGACAAAATATACCGAGTCGCCCGGTGCCATACTGATCTCGTGCGGGTCGAGTGACCGGTTGTAGTTCACCGGCACACCCGGTTCCAGGGACATGGGAAAACCGACATCCGGATGAACCGGGTCCGAAACATCAATTTTGTAAATAAAATTCCCGGTCTGACCGGTGATGTAAAGGACATCGTGTATATCATCCAGCGCGATGCCATGGGGATACACCAGCAACCCGTTGCCCTGGTACATGGCTTTCAGTGTCATGTTGCCAAGGTCCACGCAGGCGATCCGGCCATTGGCCTGCCAGTCGGTAATATAACCTGTGTTTCCATCATCAGCAATGGCGATGGCGCTCCATAGTCCCCCGCCCAGGTTCAATTGCCCGACCAGGGAATCCTGATCCGTACTGTACTTCTGCACCACATCCCCGCCTACAAAAACGGCATACCAGAAATTTCCGTCCGGGGACATCTTGATCATGTGGGGTGTTTCGATCAGACCAGGTTTGCTTCCCACATCAACCAGGCGCATGGCCACGCGGGCCTGGGCATCGAACACGCTGACGTTATCACAACCCTGGTTGGAGACATAGAATTTTTTCCTGCCCTGCACCTGCGTAAATTTCAGCTTTCCATTCCTGTCCGGCGCCCCGTTATTGATCCAGTCCTTCAACAGGGTCGTTTCGGCTTTGGTTAAGGGATCGCCATTCACGGGCATCTTGGGCAACTGGGCCGTATCCCCGAGTTCGGGGTATATGTTACAAAAGGTGAACAGGGGGCTTGCATCAGCGCGATAGGCAATGGTCACCGCTCCGCTGCGGTTGCCGGCAAACATCTGGTCCCACGTACTCAGGTCGAGGCCGCTGGAAGCTTCCTTGCTCCTGGGATCATGGCAGCCGATGGTGGCACATTTGCCGATGATGATCGTCCCGACATCTTCGGGATAGCCGCTTTTCTCAACAGAAACAGACAGGGCGTCACCGGTGGAAGTGCCTTTATCCCTAAGGCATCCACCCGACAAAACAATAAACACGGAAAGGACAGGAATGAACCTGAACTGAAAATAATTACCCATACCCCCGTCAGCGACTGATAATAAACTTTTTATTCAGAACCTGTCCCGGGCCGGTAACCTTCACCAGGTACATGCCTCTTGCGAGGCGACTGACGGGCACCCATTCCTGCATCCGCGCAGTAACGGTTTTATATACGAGGTGGCCGGGCATATCGTACAGTTCGATGATGCGCAAGGCCTGTTTTCCCTTAAGTTTGATCAGCAGCTCGTCACTGGCCGGATTGGGATACAGACCGACGTCACCGGAAGAAGCTGTTTCGGGGATTCCGACACCGCTGGGATGCTGGTAATAAAATTTGACACCGCCTTCCTGGTTGCCGGTTAAAATATCGGTCAGGCTGTCGTTGTTGATATCGGCCAGGGCGATGGTTACCCGGGGCCTTTCGAAAATATCCTTGTACATGGAGTCCAGCAATGTAAAGGTGCCACCCAGATTGTTGTCGATGTTGTTGTAATGATAGATGTAGCCGCTTTCGGATCCGACGAACAATTCATAATTCCCGTTCACATCCGCCATGACGGGTGAACTGTAGCCGGTTATGCTGACCGCGTGCTTCACCACATCCACATTGCCGAAGGTGGCGCTGACGAGGGTAAAATTCAGGTTGGGACCGGAAGACGTGTTCCGGTAATAATTGAGGTTACCCTGTCTTTCCCCGATCAGGAGATCAAGTTTTCCGTCACGATCAACGTCCACCAGCTGCGGGGCGCTGAACAAACCCACATCAATATTCAGGAAATTGGCTCCCCCGGGGAGCATCACAAAATTCGGGGCATTACCAGGGCCTGCCGTATTCGTATACAACTGGAGGAAACCATCCGTACATCCCAGAATCATATCCTCATCGCTGTCTCCGTCGATATCGCCAAAAGCCGGATAAATGCCGGTAATACCCAGTGAATTCAGGTTCAGGTAATCGCGGGTGACCAGTTCGAATACCGGCTGGGAGGCGGAGCCGGTATTGCGGTAATAGGACAACCCCGAAACATAGGGCGGTGTCGGGGCAAAATAACCGTAGTTCCCGATCACCATGTCCAGGAGTCCGTCATTGCTGATATCGAACAGGGCCACGTTCGCCCCTGCGCCCACTTCCACCATTTCATCCTGGAACAGGGTATTTTTCACATAGTGAAAGATGGCATTGCTGTTGGTTCCGGTATTGTGGTAAAACAAGACGTTGTTAAAATTTTCCGAAGTGTTGGCGGTGCAGGAAGTTACTACGATGTCCCTGTTCCCGTCATTGTCCACATCAAAATTATAGGCGGCCGGGAAGGTAATGAAATCGACGGGCACATCGTACGATGGCCACAGGCTGTCCTGGCTGTTCATGTAAGCGCTGTCGGGAGTGCCGCTGTTGAACAGGTAAAGCAGGTTGTTCCCGAGAATATCCCCGTTGATCAGTTCCTTCGAGTTGTTACCGTCAAAATCAACGGCTATCATGCAGGAACCGGAATGCCGGCTGGCAAAAGGCGCTGTGGGATCAGCGGTGATTTCCCTTTGTTCAGGTTGCTGTGCAGGGCGGGCCACGCCAAGTATGGCGATGTTGCTCAGACCGCTCAATAAAAAATGACCCCAGGAGTTTTCTTCCAGCCGGAAGATGAGGCCGCAGGTGCCCAGGGAGTCCATGGAAAGGTTCATGTGGTATTCCACGTTGTTTCCGGTAATGGCAAAGGTGAGCACGTCCAGGTCACCGTCGCTGTCCACATCGGTCAGGGCCGGCAGGTTTACCGAACTCACATACAGGTTCACGTTATTCTGACCGTATTTGGAATAGATCAGGCTGCTGTACAGGGAAAAACTCAGGCCGTTGACGGCGTTGTAATCATTATGCCAGACTTCCATGCCGCCGATATAGGTATAGGTAAAGATGTCTTCCTTACCATCGCAATCGAAATCCACCAGCAACACCCAGTCGTGCAGGTTTTGCGGAAAGCGCCACTGGTACTCGGGAGCATACTGATAACAAGGCTGGCCGATGGTGCCGTCATTCAGGAAGGTGGTAAAACGGCCCCCGTCCTTATCAAATACAAACAGGTCCTTTAAGCCGTCACCGTTGAGGTCTATAGGCGAAAAAATGGGTGTGTTGAATCCGCCGACCCAGGGATTTTTAAGGGAATCACCGTTCAGGAAGACCGGGATATCGAGGGCAGGAGCAAAGGAATTATAATTCTGGGCTGAAGCGGAATACATGCCGCAGACCAGGACCAACCAACCATAAAACCGAAGAGAAATTTTCATAACAGTACATTATTTATTCAGACGAAGAAAACCATTGAGGAGTTGCAGGGTTAACGAGGTAATAACAAGCTGGTTTGAAGTTGGTTTTAACAACCTGCTCCGGCCTCAAAGGTAGCTGTTTTTATG
>CAYWHE010000273.1:0-4029 GCA_964458125.1 uncultured Flavobacteriaceae bacterium
CATTCATTATGAATCATCCTATACTTTGTTCGATACGGCATGCTACTCTTATTTATCACCAAGCGGAAAATACACGTGGTATGCCTCTGGAATTTATAACGATACAATTCTGAATGCTGCAGGTTGCGACAGTAATTTGGTCATTCATTTGAAAATAAATCAATCCTATTATTCATTTTATGATACAGCCTGTGGCCAATATACTTCTCCCAGCGGTCTTTATTCGTGGACTTCCTCAGGCACCTATTTTGATACGCTGTCCAATGCTTTTGGCTGTGATAGTGTAATCACGGTTTATCTGACTTTATTAAATTCTGCATCATATCTTACAGTAAATGCCTGCCCCAGCTATGTTTCACCAAGCGGAAATTATACGTGGACAATACCAGGAATCTATCATGATACAATCCTTAATTCAAAGGGATGCGATAGCATATTGACCATAAATGTTGTAACGCCCAATAATTCCTCTATTCAAAATATAGTGACCTGTTATCATTATACTCCACCAAGTGGCAATTACACATGGTCAACATCAGGAATCTATCATGACACTTTAACAAATTCATTTGGCTGCGACAGCATCATCATTTATAATATTACCATTAAAACCGTGGACACAAGTGTAACCCAGAATGGAACAACACTTACCGGCCCGCCGATCGGCGGATCATTCCAATGGCTTGATTGCAACAATAGCTTTGCCGTTATTCCCGGCGCAAACAGTTACCAGTATGCTCCTCCTGTTGATGGTAGCTATGCTTTGCAGGTTACCCAGGCAGGATGTACGGACACTTCAGCTTGTTATTCAGTGACCGGTGTCGGAATCAATGAAATTTCTGATGAAAATATTTTTACAATCTATCCCAATCCTGCTTCAGGGCAATTCACAATCCTGTTCAAGGAAATTACGGATGCAGAAATTTCCATTTCTGATATTACATCCAAAACCGTAAAACGTATAACAGTTTATCGTAAACGAATATGGAATACAACAACGGCCGGATTGGCTCCAGGGGTTTATTTTATTTCCATTAAGAATAAAAATGGTACTGCAGTGAGAAAATTGTTTATTGCCTCCGGTGGATAAAGGAAAATAATTGTAGCATACAAAATTCAGCTAAATGAATTGATCGTCCATATAAAGCTGTTATTGAACCACTCCTCGATAATTGTAATAAGTGGCTTTAAGAAACAAATCAATTGCTTTAGTATAGAACTCAATGGATTCTTCAGGACTGTTCAGGGAGTGTAAATTAAACTGTGCTGGCTGATTTAGTATATTTGATCCGTAGCTTCCAAAGTATGTTGAACAGCAGCAATTATTGATAAGAAGTATCAAGGCGAAGGGAAACGCTGCTCCTATTTTATTATCTCGCCCGTTTACACGGCAAGATTTCCAGGAAGCGGCATTCACCGCATCCGGATGGCATTCACAAGCGATAAAACTGTTGCCGATGTTTCTATTCCCAGCACTTGGCCACCCCGAAAATAACGGCCAGCCAGACCAGTCCTTTCACCAGAAAAAAAAGAAAGCCGGTGACGCCAATGCGCCTGATCCAACGCCTGGCTTTTTCGTTTTTTAAAACCTTGTTCTCCGACTGTTCCATATAAAGCCAAATCAATAATTCCTTTTCTTAATCCACCCAATCGGCGATAAACAGGTTGGTATCATGCGTCCCGTTGTTGTTCCGGTTCGAGGAAAAAATGAGCTTTTGGCCATCAAAGGAAAACATGGGAAATGCGTCAAACATGGAATCATACGTCACCTGTTCCAGGCCCGTCCCGTCCGTGTTGATCAGGTAGAGGTTGAAGGGTAATCCGCGCGCTGATTTATAATTGGAGGCAAAAATAATCTTTTTACCTGAAGGTGTAAAAAACGGAGCCCAGTTGGCATTTCCCAGGCTGGTGATTTGCTTCATATCGGACCCGTCAACGTTGCAGGTATAAAGTTCCATCCGGGTCGGCATCACCAGTCCTTCGGCCAGTAAATCCCTGTAAACTTTAATTTCCTCTTCTGTTTTCGGCCTGGAAGCCCGGAACACCAGTTTGCTGCCATCCGGAGAGAAGAATGCTCCTCCGTCATAACCCAGTTCACGGGTCACCTGCCTGACATCACTACCATCGATGTTCATGGTGAATAACTCGAGGTCGCCGGATCGCATGCTGGTAAAGACAATTTTGTCGCCTTTCGGGGAAACCGTTGCCTCGGCATCATATCCGGGCGTGCTGGTAAGCCGTTTTTGTATATTGCCTTTCAGGTCGGCTGTAAATATGTCGTAAGCCGGATAAATAGCCCAGACATACCTTCCGTCAGTCCGTTTGGGAGGAACCGGCGGGCATTGCTTCTGATCCAGATGGGTGGACGCATAAATGATGGATTTATTTCCCGGCATGAAATAGGAACAGGTCGTGCGACCGGCTCCGGTGCTCAGCAAAACAGGAGCCTCATGCATGGGACCCGCCGAAAGATCACCGAGGTAAATCTGATCACAGGCCGAACCCCACTTCTCATTATGGGCCTGGAAGGTGATCAAGCTGTTGTCGAAACTGAAATAGGCTTCCGCATTATCACCGCCAAAGGTGAGCTGTTTCACATTCTTCAGGTGTTTCTCTTCCGGATATTGAAGCACATTTTTCGGCGCTACGGGATCATGGGTGGTATGTTCCTGTGCAGCGGCAGAAAACCCTTTTGCCAATGTCAGCAGGATCAGCACATGAATCGCTATTTTTCTCATAAATAAATTTTCCGCGAAGCTATTCAATGTTACGATTGCCATTGGTCAGGACTTTGTAAAAATCCGCGATCAGGTCAGGCGTTTTTGCTGTTAAAAAATTTTTGTATGACAGGAAGAAAATCGGCATGAACCGCCGGCGAGCATGCCAGCAATTCTTCACCGAACAGAAATCCCTCTGAACCGGAAAAGTCGGTGACAATTCCCGCGGCCTGTTGTACGATAAAAGCCCCGCCCGCCACATCCCAGGGCTTCAATCCGTATTCATAAAATCCGTCCAGCCGGCCGCAGGCCACGTATACCAGGTCGGCTGCTGCGGAACCCAGTCTCCTCAGCCCGTGAGTATGATGCATGCAGTAATCAAAAACCTTCATATAAGGTTCCATCCGGGTGTAATTCGTGTATGGAAAACCGGTTGCAATCAGTGACCTGTTCAGTCCGGAGGTTGCGGAAACCTGTATCCTTTTGCCGTTAAGCAGGGCCGGTCCGCCTTCCGTGGCGTAAAAGCATTCATCGAAATTAATTTCATACACCACCCCCATCACCAGCTTTTTCCCGGCCAGCAATCCGATGCTGACGCAATAGCATGGAAGCCCGTGTACAAAATTGGTCGTGCCGTCAAGGGGATCAATGATCCATTTATATCCGGCTTCGTTTTCCAGCACGGTTTGTTCTTCTGTAATAAAACCGGCTCCGTCGATCAGGGGAATCAGCCCATCGACCAGAATTCGCTCAGCGGTTTTATCCACATAGGAAACCAGGTCGTTCACCCCTTTGTATTCCACCCGGCTCCGGTCAAAACTTAGTGACTCCTGCCGGATGAACGTTCCGGCGGCCCGTGCCAGCCTGCAAGCCTCCTTAACGATCACCTCCAGGTCAGGTTTTTTCATCGGATACCGCTTTGTTTTTTTTGGAATGAAGAAAAAGAAGGCCGGCTGTTCCGGCCAGGATCAGCCCGCTGCTGATGAGTTCAGCCTGGGTGATGGCGTGCCCGAAAATAGCATAGGTGGTATTGACCCTGATCTGCTCGATGAGTAACCGCTCAATTCCATTCAGGATCAGGTAAATGCTGAACAGTTTTCCAGGGATGCTGATGCGATGCCTCACCCGCCACAAAATAAAAAAAATGAGCAAACCGGCTATGGTTTCATAAAGCGGTGTGGGAAAAACCGGTTCGGGCAGCATCATGCAATGCCTGCCTTCACATCCCGGAATAGGAATACCGACACTGTTCACATTATGGGGATAATTATACGCCCAGAACCAGTCAGCCATAAAAGATAACAAGTAATGT
>CAYWHE010000274.1:0-4023 GCA_964458125.1 uncultured Flavobacteriaceae bacterium
ATGACAGGTGACCGGATTTCATCCCCGTTTTCCATGCGGATGCCGGTGGCCTTGTTGTTCTCGATGAGAATGGTCTGCACCGGTGCGTTCACCAGTACCTTGCCGCCCTGGGATTCGATGACTTTTCGTATATGCTTATAGATATTCGCAGCACCGCCGGAAGGATAGCTGCCACCTTCCATGTAATGATCCGTGACGATGGCGTGTATGGCAAAACTGCTTTTTTTTGGCGTCAGGCCGTAATTCCCGCACTGGGCGCATAATACGGCAATCAATTTGCGATTGGAAGTGAGCCCCGACAAGACGTCCCAGGTAGTGCGGTCGGAATACCGGTTGAATTTTTTCCGCAATAAAAATCCAATCGTCCTGCTCCAGCTGAAGGGCATGGAACGCTCCCCAAAATACATGCCTGTGGTGCCAACCACTTCACGGATCAGCCTGTAGTATTCCCGGATGGCTTTTTCCTCTTCGGGAAAATATCGAAGAAGCTGCTGCAACTGGTTTTCACGGCCCCTGAGAAAATCATACCGTTCCCCTTCGATGAGGATGGAATCGTAAATATCATCCATCGGCTCCCATTTCAGACCATAATCCGTGATGTAATCAAACGCTTTTTTCAGGGCGGCATCTTTATCATGCATCTGACCGACATAATGCAGGCCCACATCCCACACAAATTTCTTGCGTTTAAAGGTATGGGTAAACCCCCCGGGTTCATAATGCCTTTCCAGCACCAGCACTTTCTTTTTTTCCTTGGAAAGCAGCGCCGCGGTCGTAAGCCCGCCCAGACCGGAACCGATCACAACGGCATCAAAGCGTTCACCGCTGAGATGCGAATGATAGGGTGTGTGGTGCATGGAAGTAAGGTTCAGTTGCCATCAACGCCGGATACAGGCCGGTCATGCTTCGGGGCAACTAAATTAGAAAATTTTGTTGAAATGGTCGTTCATGGAAAATCAGAACAAAGGTAGGCAGGGAAAGTTACCGATGGAGTTTATTTTTCCGGATTTTCATGCATGGCCATTGTCATGTATATTTGATGGCTTATTCCCGCTTCCACTGTGAATTTTAAAATATCTTCCGAATTTAAGCCTACCGGTGACCAGCCGGAGGCCATCCGGCAATTGGCAGCAGGCTTGCAGGCAAATGAAAGAGCCCAGACCCTGCTCGGTGTGACCGGTTCGGGTAAGACTTTTACCATCGCCAACGTCATTGAAAAGGTGCAGCGCCCGGCCCTGGTGCTCAGTCACAATAAAACCCTCGCTGCCCAGCTTTACGGGGAGTTTAAACAGTTTTTTCCGGAGAATGCCGTGGAATATTTTGTTTCCTATTACGATTATTACCAGCCTGAAGCTTACCTGCCTACAACCAATACCTATATTGAAAAGGACCTCGCCATCAATGATGAAATTGAAAAACTCAGACTGAGTACCACCACTTCATTATTGTCCGGTAGAAAGGATGTCCTGGTGGTTTCATCCGTTTCCTGCATTTACGGTATGGGTAACCCTTCAGACTTTACCGAGAATGTTGTGCGCTTAAAGCTCAACCAGAAAATAAGCCGCAATCATTTTCTGAGCCAGCTGGTGAAAGGTCTGTATTCCCGTACGGAAGTGGAATTCAAACGGGGCAATTTCCGCGTGAAGGGTGATACGGTTGATGTGTACCCGGCTTACCTGGATACCGGTTACCGCATAACTTTTTTCGGAGACCGGGTAGAGGACATGCAGACTTTTGAAACGGAGACAGGCAAACGAATACAGGACCAGGATGAACTGATTATATACCCGGCCAACCTGTTTGTCACAAACCCTGAAAGGCAGTTACAGGCTATCTTTCAGATACAGGAAGACATGGTGAAACAGGTGGAATATTTCCGCTCACTGGGTCGCAGCCTCGAAGCCAAACGCCTGGAGGACCGGGTCACTTATGACCTGGAAATGATACGCGAACTCGGTTACTGTTCCGGCATTGAAAACTACTCCCGCTATTTTGACGGGCGTGCCACCGGCGCCCGACCCTTCTGTTTGCTCGATTATTTTCCCGATGACTTTTTTATGGTGATTGATGAAAGCCATGTCACCCTTCCCCAGATCCGCGCCATGTATGGCGGGGACCGTTCCCGGAAGCAGAACCTGGTGGAATACGGTTTCAGGCTCCCGGCGGCCCTGGATAACAGGCCATTGACGTTTCAGGAGTTTGAAAGTCTCTCCAGGCAGGTCATTTACGTGAGCGCCACTCCGGCCGAATACGAACTGGAACATTGCGAAGGAGTGGTGGTGGAACAGGTAATCAGACCCACGGGTTTGCTGGACCCGGTCATTGAAGTCAGACCCAGCGTCAACCAGGTGGACGATTTACTGGATGAAATTGAAACAGTAATTAAAAGGAATGAGCGGATACTGGTGACCACGCTGACCAAACGAATGGCCGAAGAACTGGCCAAGTACCTCACCAAACTGGATATCAAATGCCGGTACATCCATTCTGAAGTGGAAACCCTGGACAGGGTGGAAATATTGCGGGACTTAAGACTCGGATTATTTGATGTGCTGATTGGCATCAACCTGCTGAGAGAGGGTCTTGATTTACCCGAAGTGTCCCTCGTGGCCATCCTGGATGCCGATAAGGAAGGTTTTCTCCGGTCGAACCGTTCCCTGACCCAGACCGCTGGCCGTGCAGCCCGGAACCTGAACGGAAAGGTGATCATGTATGCCGATAAGATAACGGATTCCATGCAGCGGACCATCGATGAAACCAACAGGAGAAGGGAGAAGCAGATACGCTATAATACGGAGCATCATCTCATTCCCACTGCCATAGTGAAATCAAAGGAGTCCATTTTGCGGCAGGCTTCGGTCGCAGAAGTTCGTCAGCCCGTAGAAAAGGGGGCCTATGTGGAGCCTGAAAATCCCAACGTAGCCGCAGATCCTGTGGTTCAGTACATGAACCGGGAACAATTGCAGAAAGCCGCCGATCAGGCCAGGAGGAATATGGAAAAAGCAGCGAAGGAACTGGATTTTATAAATGCAGCGCGATACCGGGATGAGTATTATGCATACACGGAACTTATAAAGAAAAAATAATACGTTCCCTTTCCGGTTCAAGAAACAAATTCCTGGTGAATCGCAGTCTTCAGCAGGAACCGGTACGGATTTTTAAAATCCGTGTACAAAAAATCGTCCGGGTACGAATCAATGTCCCCCGCCGAACATCTTGCTGAGTTCTTCCCTGGTGGTCAGTTTATATTCCGCAGGAATGGAAAATTTTTCAGCATCCACCTTTTCCTTTGCAGCTGATTTGGCCATGAATTTCATGTTCATGCCGTTCTGAGACATCTGGTATTCCATGGGGAAGCCGTCAATGCCCTTATACTGATCGTTGAACCCCTGGTTTTTGGCAACGATGTCGGAGGTATAAAAGATGGTGATCTCATGGCCATCTTTGGTGGCGGCTATGGCTTTTTTACACTTGAAACCCGCGATTTCCTTGGTATCGCCGGTTATTTTCACTTCGTATTTAGGAGTGGATAATTTGGCTTTTTCTTTTTCAATTTCTTCTGCCGTCATCTTAATGGCGTATTTGTTTCCCATCATATCCATCAGGGTGGTGGCTGATTTATCTTTCGAATTGCTGATGACAATGGTTGACATGCCCATCATGTTCATTTCCATTCGGAGCATGTTATCTTTAAAAAAGATGACGGATTCCTTTGGCATCATACCCAGGGTCTCTTCGTCCAGTTCGGCATCGGGGAATGAAATTTCATAAACGATTTTTCCTTCCGTTAGTTTCTGGGCCTGTACATATAAGGCTGACAGGGCGATCAGCAGCGTGATGATAAATTTTCGTTGTAAACGCATGGTTGGTTTTTTTAACATGTTGGGATTTGGCTTTTATGATTAATCCTGGCTTTTGTTTTTTTTCGGCATGGATGGTCTATCCGGTTCACAAACATACAAAATTTAATTCAATTCGACTGGACTTTTACAAGGACAAAGTCCGAAGTGAAAGTCGTAGTCG
>CAYWHE010000275.1:0-4020 GCA_964458125.1 uncultured Flavobacteriaceae bacterium
GTAGCCAGCATCAACACTGACAACGAAACCCGCGACAAGCACCTGAAGTCGGATGATTTCTTCCATGCCGAACAATTTCCGAAGATGATTTTTAAAAGCACCTCGTTTAAACGGGTAGCGGGAAACAAATACAAACTATCAGGCAACCTGACGATACGGGATATCACCAAACCGGTCAGTTTTGACGTTACTTATAACGGAACAGCCGTATCGCCCTGGAAAACCACGGTTGCCGGCTTCAAACTCACCGGCTTTATCAACCGCTTTGATTACAACCTCAAATGGAACACCAAAATGGACAATGGTAACCTGGTAGCAGGTGAAATGGTGAACATCACTGCAAACGTAGAATTTATTAAGAAATAATACCTGTTTTCTGATTACCGGAAGCCCGTTCGAAAGGACGGGCTTCTTTTATTCACCCCAAGTCAGGTTGACATATTGGGAATTGAAACTTTATTGAAGTGGTCAGTGGAGATACCAACCACAGACATTGTGGGACACCGATCACGGACATCATCAGGAACGCAGCCCTTGACATCATTCAGCATCCAACCACCGCACGCCCCATCTCAAACTCCCCGGAAACAAGGAATCCGTCATGACGTGAAGGACGTTTGAGCAGGGTGAGCTGGTCAGAGATGAAAGAAGCCTGGTAGGGCATTTTTTCGAACAGGGCTTTCGCCTTGTCGGATTTTTCCGGTGTGATGCCGTGGGCGATGCTGATGTGGGGATGCCAGTTAAAAAAGGACTGGCTGCGGGGAAGGCCGGCCTGCTGCTGCAGCGATTTCATCAGGCGCACCAGCGGAACAGGATCCGTCACGGGTATGTACAGGGTCTGGTCGTTGAAAAACTGAAAGTCCTTTAACTGTATGTTCACCGGACGGTGATGGATGCCCGTCATGCGGATGGCATCGGCCAGGCGTTCTTCCTGGTCTTCCCGCATATGGCAGCGGAGCAATACCATGTATGGCTGCTCCCGGATGGCCTGCACGTGTTCAAATTTCTGATGAAAATATTGTTTTATCCTGATGAGTTGTCTTCGTATATAACCCGGCAGGTTCAGCACGAGGAGGTATTCTTTGGCATCCGCTTCTTTGGGTTCATTGCCATGAGCTCCGGAGGAAATGCCGTTAAAGGGATTGAACGTGCGCAGGGAATGGGTGCTGCCCACGGCCCGCATCACGGCCTGCGCCCCGTACACCCTTCGCAGGCGGTCCATGGCCTGGTACAGGTTAATCAGCTCCTCGCTGTCTTCAAACAGGTTGATCTGATAACCTCCTCCTACCAGGTGACTGAAACGTACACCGGTGAGCCGGATGAGCATCCGGCGCTGAAATAATTTATCAAAAAGCTCCTTCACCTTTTTGATCAGGATGTGATCGGATGACGTATGGGGTAACCGGCATTGCATGGTATGGGTATCAAAATTGGAGTACCGTATTCTCACCGTTACGCATGCCGTGAGTTTGTTTTCGCTGCGCAGCTGGTAGGCCAGTTTCTCCGTCATCTTAACCAGCAGCGCCCTGATCATAACCATGTCAATGGAATCGCTGTCGAAGGTTTCCTCGCAGGAAATGCTCTTGCGTTCGTTATAGGGTTCAACAGGCGAGTTGTCGATGCCGTTTGCTTTTTTCCAGATCACCAGCCCGTTTTCGCCCAGCACATGCTGCAGGAGTTCGGGGGGCATATCCTGCAGGGTATGCACCTTCTCCACGCCCATGCTGCGCAAGAGCTGATAAGTCTTCTCCCCGATCATGGGGATTTTGCTTACCGACAAAGGAGCCAGAAAATTTTTCTCCGTTCCGTAATCCACCTGCATCTGGTTGTTGGGCTTGGCTTCATCGGTGGCGATTTTGGAAACGGTTTTATTCTGCGACATGCCGAAGGAAATGGGCAGCCCCGTTTCGCGTATGATGCGGTGACGCAGCTCCGTGGCCCATTTGTAACAGCCGAAAAAGCGGTCCATGCCGGTGAGGTCCATGTAGAATTCATCAATGGAGGACTTCTCGTATACGGGTACGCTTTCACGCACCATGTCGGTAACGATATCGGAATATTTGCTGTACTGCTCGTAATCGCCCCGGATGAGGATGGCTTCCGGGCAAAGCCTGCGGGCCGCCTTCATGGGCATGGCCGAATGGATGCCGAATTTACGCGCTTCGTAACTGCAGGCCGCCACCACGCCCCGGTCGCTCGTACCTCCCACCAGCACCGGCTTGCCCTTTAAGGCCGGGTGCATCAGGCAGGAAACCGACACAAAGAAAGAGTCGAGGTCCATGTGGACGATGGTGCGCGCAGGTGAAGCGGGATTCATTTTTCCTTTCTTATCCGGGCTTGCCGGTCCCCGGATGAACGGGGACCGGGATGACCCGTCAGCAACAAAATGGCGTTATTGATGCAATGTCATTATTGTCATGTAAAATCAAAATCCCAATTCCATCTGTCCTCCCGCTGCGGGTCTTTTGAACAGGGTGAGATCGTATGGAGGCATGGAACGTCCTTCGAGGTATTTCTTTTTCGCCATGCGGAACAACTGCCGGATGGCATCGGCTTCCTTTCCGTCGCCGCTCATGCGCTTGCCGAAGCGGCTGTCGCTGACCTGTCCGTTATGGCAGGCTTTGATCTGGTTCCAGATCTTATCCGCCGCATGAGGCAGGTTTTTATACAGCCAGTCGTGGAAGATGTTTTTTATTTCCCCGTTCAGCCGCACAATCGTATAGCCAGCCGTTAGCGCTCCCCGTCCGGCCACCGCTTTGATGATGGCCGGTATTTCATCGCTGTTCAATCCCGGAATTACCGGGGCCACCATGGCGCCCACGGGCACTCCGTTCTTCGACAGGGTTTCGATCACCTCCAGTCTTTTTTTAGCGGTGGCCGTGCGGGGTTCGAGCAACAGGCGCAGGTCGTCACGCAGCGAGGTAACAGAAACCATGACGTGTACGAGGCGGTGATTTGCCAGTTCCGACAGGATATCAAGATCGCGCAGGATGAGGCTGTTCTTGGTGATGATCCCAACCGGGTTTTTATATTCGAGCATCACCTCCAGCAAGGCCCGGGTAATTTTGTACTTGCGTTCGAGGGGCTGGTAGCAGTCGGTGTTGCCTGACAGGGTGATGGGTTCCGGCTTCCAGGAGGCCTGTTCGAAATGCTTCCGCAACAGCCGGGCGGCATCGGGCTTCACCATGATGTTGCGTTCGAAATCGAGTCCTGCACTGAAGCCGTAGTAGTGATGCGTATTTCGGGCGTAACAGTAAACACAGCCATGTTCGCAGCCCTGGTAAGGGTTGATGGTGTTGAACATGGGAATGTCGGGGCTGGTCATTTTATTGACGACCTTCCGGGGATGCTCGGTGAAGACCTTCGTTTTCTCATCGCTGAGCAAGGGCTCATCCAGCCCTTCGATATGCTCCTCCACCACCCGCTGTTTCATATACGGGTTGACGGTGTTGAGCTGGGCGCCACGGCCCTTCATGTAATCTTCCTTCATGTTTCGAATGCAGGTCGCGACCTGCACGTGCGTGCAGGCTTTGAACATTAAACTCAGACTGTATTACAATCTTTTTTGTGATTACAATATAATCATGTATATTTGCCCGTGCAAGAATAAAATCGGGGCGGGGGATTAATTCATTCAGAATGAAGGGAAAAAAATCATCCGGCCCGGACCCTGGTCCATACGGGATCCAACCTGTTTAAACACCGACAATATGCATTTCAGCAACAACATTAAGATCCTGAGGCAGCGGAAAAAGCGCACCCAGGACATCGTGGCACAGGAACTCGGCATGAGCCGTTCCACCGTAAACAGTTATGAAAACGGCCTCATCACCAATCCGACCATAGAAGCCCTCATCGGCTTTTCGTCCTATTATAAGGTATCCATTGATACCCTCATCAAGGTGGACCTGGGAAAACTGTCGGAATCCAAACTCCGGGACCTGGAACTGGGTTATGATGATTTTATCAAAGGAACGAAGCTGCGTGTGCTGGCCACCACGGTGGACAAGGAAAACAGGG
>CAYWHE010000276.1:0-4018 GCA_964458125.1 uncultured Flavobacteriaceae bacterium
AGCGAACCGGGACGTCCCGGCAACAAATCAGGATAGTGCATCAAGCCGGTCAGCTGAAACCAAATCAGGCATTTCAATCAAAGGAAGTGATACCGTACTTCCCTTATCTCAGAAAGTAGCTGAGCAATATATGAAATTACATCCCGATGCATCCATCACGATTGTGGGTGGCGGTAGTGGAGTGGGAATAGCCGCATATATGGATGGGAATACGGATATCGCAATGAGTTCAAGACCTTTAAAAACGGATGAGAAACTGAAAATGGATGATCTCAAAATCACCTATGAGGAGGTCATTATTGCCTATGATGCGCTTGCTGTCATCGTAAACAATCAAAATAAAATTGACCGGCTGACACGCGAACAACTGGAGAGAATATTCACCGGTCGCATCATCAATTGGAAGGAAGTGGGTGGCGCCGATTTGAAAATTGTCGCCTATTCCCGCGAATCAAGTTCCGGAACCTATGAGTTTTTCAAGGAACATGTTATGGATAAAAAGAATTATTCAACCACTGTGCTGAATATGCCGGCAACCGGAGCAATTGTGCAGTCGGTCAGTCAGACGGCCGGGGCCATCGGATACATCGGCCTGGCGTATGAAACAAAGGAGGTAAAACCGCTTGCCGTATCGTATGATCAGGGAAAACAGTATGTTGTTCCGTCGGTTGAATCGGCCAGAAATAAAACATATCCGGTTTCCAGGCCACTTTATTACTATTATTCCCCGGCCCTGAAGGAAAAAGTAAGGCCGTTTATTGATTTTATCCTGTCAGCAGAGGGTCAGAAAACTGTGCTTGAGGTCGGGTATGTACCTCTTTAGATGCTGAATCTTGAAATCCTCCGTTAAGAAGTTTATTGAAAAGCTGATTGAAGGGATACTCTTTCTAAGCAGCACGGTAACCACGTTTACCGTGCTGCTGATCATCGTTTTTCTTTTTCGTGAAGGGCTGAACCTGTTCAACGAAAGGCCTGTTGAATCGAATGAAGTGATTGCCGTTAACCGGTCAAATCCCTTAATCCATATCGGTGCATCCCAGATTAAGGATATTTTTGATCAAAAACTGACCCGTTGGGATCAGCTTGGCGGCACTCCGGATTCCATTGTTTTGTTTTCCGTTAATTATGCCTCTGATTACTTTTCGGAAGAGGAACTGGGCGATAATTTTCAAAACCTCCCTCATAAAATTGATTCCCTGCTGGCAGCTAACGCCGGAATGATCGCTGTTGTGAACAAGAAATATCTGTCCGGTGATTTCCATGGAAAGTTTCTGGAAATTGATAAAATCTCCGTATGGTCCTTTCTGTCGGATAAGGAATGGTTTCCTACGGCCCAGCCTGCCGTTCAACTGGGTGTTTTGCCCTTATTGCTGGGTACGATAATCGTAAGTTTTCTTTCCATTATCATCGCGTTGCCGGTCGGATTGGCTACGGCCATTTATATGGCCGAAGTGGCGGATGGACGCATCCGGAACATTTTAAAACCGGTTATTGAATTGCTGGCCGGGATTCCATCGGTTGTGTATGGATTTTTTGGTTTGGTCGTTATTGTACCTTTTATCCGGAACCTCTTCGATCTCCCTGTTGGGGAAACAGCTTTGGCCGGCAGTATTGTACTCGGGATCATGGCCCTTCCAACCATCATCACCATCTGTGAAGACGCCATACGGAATACCCCCAGGTCGGTCAAGGAAGCCAGCCTTGCACTGGGCGCCAGCCACTGGCAAACCATCGTCAGGGTAATCATTCCCTATTCGATATCCGGTATTACGGCGGGTGCCATCCTGGGAATAGGTCGCGCCATGGGAGAAACCATGGCTGTATTGATGGTTACCGGCAATGCAGCCGTCATACCAACCGGTATTTTACAGCCGGTAAGAACCATTCCGGCCACCATTGCTGCGGAATTGGGGGAGGCCCCCCAGGGCGGGATTCATTATGAAGCTTTATTTGGACTGGGAATCCTGTTGTTTATCATGACTATGATTATTAATTTATTGGTTGAATATATTTCTTCCAGCAGAAAGGTCCGGTAACATGACAAAAACCATCCAGGAAAAAATGGCCTTCTGGCTTTTCCGGCTGTTAAGCGCACTGGTGGTGCTGATGTTGTTTTTTATCCTGGGTTTTATTGTTTATCAGGGAATAGGCGTGATCAGCTGGAAGTTTCTTACCGCTATGCCGGAGGACGGGATGACCAGGGGCGGGATTTATCCTGCCATTATCGGAACCCTTTGCCTGATCGCCGGTAGCATGCTGTTTGCCTTCCCGGTGGGGGTTTTATCCGGTATTTATATCCAGGAATACAGTAAGACAGGGATCTGGAAGCGGTTTGTCAAACTAATGACGAATAACCTGGCTGGAGTGCCTTCCATCGTTTTCGGATTGTTCGGCATGTCACTTTTTGTGAATAAACTCGGATTTGGCGATTCCATACTTGCCGGTTCGCTTACCCTTGGTTTGCTGGTGCTACCCGTGGTAATCAGAACCACTGAAGAGGCATTGCTTGCTGTTGATGACACCTTCCGCCAGGCCAGTCTGGCGCTTGGAGCCACCAAACTTCAAACCATTAGTAAAGTGGTGTTGCCCATAGCCTTTCCGAACATCATCACCGGTATGATCCTGTCCATCGGTCGTGTTGCAGGTGAAACGGCTCCCATCCTGTTTACCGTGGCTGCTTATTTCCTTCCCCGGCTGCCAACCGGCATTTATGACTAGGTGATGGCTCTGCCGTATCACCTGTATGTGATTTCCACGAGCGGGACCAATATCGAAGAATCACGCGCCATGGCTTACGGAACTGCCCTGGTACTGGTATTGATTGTTTTAATCCTGAATTTGCTGGCGAACATGATCCGGAAGGTTATGAGCAGAAAGGTTAAAATGAATTAATATGTTTATTAATTCAGCCGAATTGGAAAAAAATATCCTGAAAACTGACATGATGGAGGAAAATATAAATATTCCCAGACCCAGAAATTATAAAATTGAAGCCAGGGAGCTCCATCTTTACTATGGTGAATTCCATGCGCTCAAAGGCATCAACATGAATGTTGACAAAAATACTGTAACCGCACTGATTGGTCCATCCGGTTGCGGGAAATCAACTTTTTTACGCATCTTTAACAGGATGAATGACCTGATTGACAATGTCAGAATTGAAGGACTGGTTACGATGGACGGAAAAAATATTTACTCCAGGGAAGTGCATGTTGATGATTTGCGCAAGCGTGTTGGTATGGTTTTCCAGAAACCGAACCCCTTTCCAAAATCAATATTTGAAAATGTGGCTTATGGCCTCCGTGTAAACGGTATTCGTCATAAGAAGTTCATTGAAGAAAGAGTGGAACGATCCCTGCGGCAGGCTGCTTTGTGGGAGGAGGTTAAGGACAAGCTCAGAAAATCGGCCTTTGAATTATCCGGAGGTCAGCAACAACGGTTATGTATTGCCCGCGCACTGGCCATTGAACCTTCTGTACTCCTGATGGACGAGCCCGCTTCGGCCCTGGACCCCATTTCAACTACAAAAATAGAAGAGCTGATTTACGAGCTCAAAAAGGAGTATACCATTATCATTGTTACCCATAATATGCAGCAGGCTGGCAGGATCAGTGATAAAACGGCTTTTTTCTATCTGGGAGAACTGGTTGAATATGATATGACGAAGAAAATTTTTACCAATCCTGCAGATATACGTACCCAAAATTATATTACCGGCCGTTTTGGCTGATGATGGTAAAGTGCAACAGGTATTATTAACGGGAAGTTTATAAACAAAAATTTGTCATGACTCATTTGGATATTGAAATAAAAAGCCTGAAAGGCGATATGATGGAGATGTTCTCCATGGTGAAACTGCAGCTTTCCAAAAGCCGTGATGCGCTGGTCAGCCTGGATAAGGATCTTGCCAGGGAAGTGATGATTAATGAAAAGCGGGTCAATTCGTTTGAGCTGAAGCTGGACCGGGATTGTGAAAATATTATAGCCCTGTTTAATCCTGTGGCTGTTGATCTTCGTT
>CAYWHE010000277.1:0-4007 GCA_964458125.1 uncultured Flavobacteriaceae bacterium
CATTGGCTCTTAAAAGAAATAAGAGTAATTTGGCACAGCTGGCGGTACGTCCTGCTTCCCTGAAGGAAGATCTACTGCCTGTCAGACTGGTTTTTACCAGTTAGATTCGGCCCTGGTCATGGGCTTTTCAAAGTTTGATGGAATCATTAAACAAAGGAAAAAATTATTGAAAGAATAGAATACTTTAAACAAACATAAAACTACAATTCACTAACAAATTTAATAACCAATTAAAATGGCTAAAGAAAAATTTGATCGTTCCAAACCACACGTCAATATTGGAACCATTGGTCACGTAGACCACGGCAAAACCACCCTTACGGCTGCCATCACCACCGTATTGGCCGAAAAAGGACTTTCTGAAAAAAGAAGCTTCGATTCCATCGACAATGCTCCTGAAGAAAAGGAAAGGGGTATTACCATCAATACTGCTCACGTTGAATATTCAACAGCAAACCGTCACTACGCACACGTTGACTGCCCGGGTCACGCTGATTATGTGAAGAACATGGTTACCGGCGCCGCCCAGATGGACGGAGCCATCCTGGTGGTTGCTGCCACTGACGGACCCATGCCCCAGACACGGGAGCACATCCTGCTCGCCCGCCAGGTAGGTGTACCGAAAATTGTGGTGTTCATGAACAAAGTGGACATGGTTGACGATCCCGAACTGCTCGACCTCGTGGAAATGGAAATCCGCGAACTCCTGAGTTTCTATGAGTTTGACGGAAACAACACACCCGTCATTCGCGGTTCTGCCCTCGGTGGTCTGAACATGGACGCCAAATGGGTTCCAAAGATCATGGAACTGATGGAAGCAGTTGATACCTTTATTCCGATTCCTCCACGCCAGGTGGACCTGCCTTTCCTGATGCCGATGGAGGACGTGTTCTCCATCACCGGACGCGGTACCGTTGCTACGGGTCGAATTGAAAGGGGTGTCATCAACTCCAATGATAACGTTGAGATTATCGGTATGCAGGAGAAGAAATTAACCTCCACGGTTACCGGGGTTGAAATGTTTCGCAAAATCCTGGACAGGGGAGAAGCCGGCGACAACGTTGGGTTGCTGCTCAGGGGTATTGAAAAGAATGATATCCGCCGGGGAATGGTGGTTGCCAAACCGGGCTCTATCACTCCTCACACCGAGTTTAAAGCGGAAATCTATGTACTGAAAAAAGAAGAAGGCGGCCGTCATACGCCGTTCCATAACAATTACCGGCCGCAGTTTTACCTGCGTACCACGGATGTTACCGGTGAAATCAAATTACCGGAAGGACGTGAAATGGTCATGCCCGGTGATAACGTAACGATCAATGTTAGCCTCATCCAGCCGGTGGCTATGGAAAAAGGTCTTCGTTTCGCTATCCGTGAAGGCGGCCGTACAGTTGGCGCAGGACAGGTAATTGAGATTATCAAGTAATCCCCTCACCATAATCAACTGCAGTCACCGGTGCCGGAAAGCCCGGTGATTGGCGGTCGATGACCCCGGCATTTCGGGGTAATGGTGTATTTGGAGATTGGTTATCCCCGGGTATTCCGGCAGGAACCCGAAACGGAAGACGTGAAGGTCCATTTCGTCAAGGAGAATTGAAAGTTAAAACAGTAAACGGGTGTAGCTCAATTGGTAGAGTAGCGGTCTCCAAAACCGTTGGCTGGGAGTTCGAGTCTCTCCACCCGTGCGAGAGAATGGTTACGGGTTTGGTCCGGTTTCAGCGTGAAGAGTAACACCTATTGGAAATTAATAAACAGCATCTTAACCCATGAATAAAATAAAAGCCTATTTCCAGGATTCTTACAATGAGTTAATGCATAAGGTATCCTGGCCCACATGGGGCGAACTGCAAAGCAGCGCCATGGTGGTGATGGTTGCCTCCCTGATCATCGGATTGGTTGTATTTCTGATGGATTCTGTTTTCCAGGGAACAATGAACCTGCTGTATAACCTGTTCGCCTGATCAACATGACTGAGAACAGCAATAAGAAATGGTATGTGGTCCGTGTCATCAGCGGAAAGGAAAAGAAGATAAAGGGCTACATTGAATCTGAAATCAACCGTTTGAAGCTCAATAATTTTGTTGAGCAGGTGCTGATTCCGACCGAAAAGATTTACCAGATTAAAAACGGCAAGAAGGTCAGCAAGGAAAGAAATTACCTACCGGGGTATTTGCTGGTTGAAGCTGAGTTGAGCGGTGAAATCCCGCACATCATACAGAATGTCACCGGTGTGATCAATTTCCTGGGATCCAAGGGAGAACCGCCTGCCCCGCTGCGCACCTCTGAAGTAAACAGGATCCTTGGTAAAGTTGACGAACTGGCTGAATCGGAAGAGGTACTCAACATTCCGTTTGTAGTGGGAGAATCCATCAAGGTGGTCGATGGTCCCTTTAACAGCTTCTCCGGAATTATTGAGGAAGTGAATGAAGAAAAGAAGAAACTCAAGGTAATGGTGAAAATTTTCGGCAGGAAAACACCACTCGAGTTAAGTTATATGCAGGTAGAAAAGGAATAATAGGAAAAATCGGGGCAAGTGTTCCCGGCAAATAATAAACTACAGTCTGAATCCAATCAGCAAACCAACGGCAGGCTTCCAGGCCATGGACTGAAAATCAAAACTGTTGAATTAAACAATCATCTGAAATGGCAAAAGAAATAGGCGCAGTCGTCAAACTCCAGGTCAAGGGAGGAGCAGCAAATCCTGCACCCCCCATTGGTCCTGCCTTGGGCGCCAAGGGAGTGAATATCATGGAGTTTTGCAAGCAGTTTAATGCCCGTACACAGGACCAGGCCGGTAAAGTTCTTCCGGTTATCCTGACGGTGTATACCGACAAATCCTTTGATTTTATTATCAAAACGCCCCCGGTTGCTATTCAGCTGCTGGAAGCGACAAAACAAAAGTCAGGATCGGCGGAACCCAACCGTAAAAAGGTCGCAACCGTGAACTGGGATACCGTTAAAAAAATAGCTGAGGCCAAAATGCCTGACCTCAACTGTTTCACGGTGGAATCAGCCATGAGTATGGTGGCAGGAACTGCCCGCAGCATGGGCATTACCGTGGAAGGTAACAAACCTTTCTGAAAATAAATGTTCAACTGATGGAGCTTCTGTGAAAAACCAGAAGCGTTTGTACATCAAAATTCAATAACCATGGCCAAGCCAACCAAAAATCAAAAGAAAGTCGCATCCAAAGTGGATCCGGCTAAAGCGTACTCCCTCCAGGAAGCTTCCAAACTGGTGAAGGAAATTTCCTTTACCAAATTCGATGCCTCCGTGGACCTGAACGTCCGCCTGGGTGTGGATCCCCGTAAAGCCAACCAGATGGTGCGCGGTGTGGTAACCCTGCCCCACGGGACCGGGAAAACAGTCCGGGTACTCGTATTATGCACACCTGATAAAGAAGCGGAGGCCAAGGCCGCCGGTGCTGATCATGTGGGGCTGGATGATTATATCCAGAAAATAGAACAGGGATGGGTGGACATCGATATTGTGATCACCATGCCCAGCGTTATGGCTAAGGTGGGTAAACTGGGTAAAATTCTGGGACCCCGCAACCTGATGCCCAACCCTAAAACCGGTACTGTTACAAACGATATAGGTAAAGCGGTTACCGAGGTAAAAGGCGGCAAAATCGATTTTAAAGTGGATAAAACAGGTATCATCCATGCTTCCGTGGGAAAGGTATCGTTCGACCCGAATAAATTATATGAAAATGCCAATGAACTGCTTCATACCATTGCCCGGTTAAAGCCGGCTTCGGCAAAGGGAGCCTATTTCAGAAGCATTTACATGTCCAGCACGATGAGTGCCGGTATCCAGGTTGATTCGAAATCCATTGCTGTTTAATTCCTTTTCCTCCTTATTTTAAAAATTGAAGTCATGACAAAAGAAGAAAAAAATAAAATCATAGATTCCCTGGTTGAAAGTTTCAATGCCTGCGAAAATTTTTACATCGCAGATATTGCTTCATTGAATTCGGAAAAAACAAGCAAGCTTCGAAGGCTTTGTTT
>CAYWHE010000278.1:0-4001 GCA_964458125.1 uncultured Flavobacteriaceae bacterium
TAAAGGTAAATAATTATTTTTACTTTCAAATAGCACAGTTCATTTTACAGTCTCAAATTTTTTGTGTTATAAATAATTCTCAAACAAATATGCGTTTCCCTTAGTTCCTTAACAACGATTTTAATTTTATGAATAAAATCTCTTCGGGATTCTCCACTTTAAGCTTCACCATAATTTAATGCCGGAGAGGTGCCAGAACGTAATAGTTGTCCTGCTAAATGTTTTGATGCCTTGGTGTCGGGCATTGTTTCTGCAATTTCTACGATCAATACCGCAAAATTTATTAATCGTTCTTCAAGATCACGTTTATTCATTTTTTTTCTTTCGCAGAAAATGTATTTCTAAAATCATAAATCGCAAATCCTTGTTCGGAAATTAAGGCATCACCAATAGAATACAAATTTTGATTTTAATTTCCATTTGAACTGGAAATGGTTACTTTTTGTCGATGCCGGTTGATTTTCTCCATTCAATCAGCTTCTGCAAACCGGCCTCGAGTGAAATGCCGTACTGAAAACCGATTTCCTCCTTTGCTTTTTTAGCCGAACCGATCCGGTTTTGAACCAGTGCCCGTGCATCATCGGCACTATATGGCTGGTAAATGACCTTCAGTCCTGATTTTTTAAGTTGCAGGATCAGGTCGCAAAGTTGCTTGATGCTGGTCTGCACTTCCGTGCCCACATTGTAGAATCCATGTTTTACCGTGCTGACCAATGCATTCACGTTGCACCTGGCCACATCTTCCACGTAAATAAAATCATAGGCCTGGGAGCCGTCACCGTTAATAACCGGTGCTTCGCCCGCTTCTATTTTATTCAGCATGATGGGGATCACCCCGGTATAGGCAGCATGCTGGTCCTGTCCGGGTCCGTAAACATTCATATACCGGAGCCCGATCACTTCGAGGCCATACCGGTCATGATAGGCCGTGCACATGGCCTCCCCGGCAATTTTTGTGGCTCCGTAAAAGTTTTTATTATTGAAAGGATGGCTTTCTTGCATGGGAACTTCCACGGCGTCGCCATAAACGGAGGCCGAAGAGGAGTAGATCAGTTTTTTGATTTTATTGTTGACACAGGCTTCCAGGACGTTAAAAGTTCCGGCAATATTGACTTCAAAGGCCGTCCGGGGAAAGTCCTTACAATGGAGTAACCACATGGCCGACAGGTGAAATACGTAATCCATGCCTTCCATGGCTTTGTTCAGGATATCGGTATCGCGGATATCCCCGCCGTATGGGAACAGGCTGCAGCGGGAATCCCGGAGAGAAGCTGCAATATTCTCCTGTTTGCCACGCGCAAAATTATCGTAGATCACCAGCGATTTCACAGGGTGCTTCAACAGTTCCTTCACCACGAATGATCCTATAAAACCTGCGCCTCCTATGATCAGGATGTTTTTGTCGGTTAAATCCATTGCTGAAATTTCAGGCAAAAGTAGAGATTATCCTGATATTCCGTAACGTTTTGTTAGTCTGTTAAAAAGGAAATTGATGGTAATTTCGGGAAATCGTTAACTAAGAAAATACAGTCGATCCGTATTTATTTCGATTTAGTTATATATATTGCTGAAAATTAAAAACAAATCCCATGAAAAAAATTATCCTTTCAGGAGTGATTTTATTGTCAGGCCATTATTCCAATGGACAAGGTTATGGATGGATTCAACGAGCCAATTTTCCAGCCGGATTAAGAGGTGCCCCATCCGGATTCAGTATTAACAATAAAGGCTATGTCATGTGCGGATTAAATTCATCCACTGTGGCTCAAACGGACTTATGGGAGTGGGATAAAACAACAGGTATCTGGACACAAAAGGCAAATTTTGCCGGAACAGGCCGTTACACAGCCACCGCCTTTACTATTGGAAGCAAGGGCTACATTACGACAGGCTGGACAACACCGCCTTCGAGTCAATTAAATGATTTATGGGAGTATAATAAAAGCAGTAACAGCTGGACGCAGAAAACTAACTTTGGCGGATCCGGACGATATACGGCCACATCGTTTGTTATTAATGGCTTTGCTTATGTAGGTTTGGGATACGCCCCACTAAGGAACGATTTTTGGAAATTTGACCCTACACTTAATGCATGGACACAGGTTGCAAATTTCCCTGGAGGCGGTCGTCAAAGCGCTTCGGGATTTGCAATTTCCGGTTACGGGTATGTGGCGTGCGGGTACCCTTCCAATAATGAACTCTGGCAATATAATCCAGCCACCAATTCATGGCTTCAAAAGGCAAACTTTCCTGGCGCCCCCAGGTATAGTTGCGCAAATTTTGTTGTTAACGGAAAAGGAATTGTTGGAACGGGTGCAAACGGTGGAAGCTATTATACGGATTTCTATTCCTATAATCCGGTGAACAACCAATGGACGGCCCTGCCCAATTTACCGGCAGCCGGTCGTGTAAGTACGGCCTGTTTTGCAATCAATGGGAGCGGATATTTATGTTGCGGAGACCAGGCTGGTGTGTATAAAAATGATTTTTGGGAATACGGACCGGTCGCTTTCGGTGTTTCTTTGACAGGTCTAAATCTGAGTTGCTATGGATTAAATAATGGTTCCGCATCCGCAGTAGTTGCAGGTGGTGTTGCCCCTTATACCTATTTATGGAGTCCCGGGGGCCAGACTACCGGAAATATCCTGAATTTAACGGCTGGAACCTATTCGGTATTGGTTACAGACGCAAACGGGGCAACGGCAACCGGATCTATTGCCATTACCCAACCAGCACCCCTGGTTGGCACCATTTCTTCGGCTTCAATTTGTAAAGGACAGGGAACAACGCTGCATGTAACAGCATCCGGCGGCACACCAGGTTATAACTATTCCTGGACTCCCTCGGCCGGTACCGCTGACTCCTTATTGGTATCGCCTGCTTCCACAACCTCCTATTCTGTTTTTATTGCGGATGCCAATGGCTGTTCCACCATAGCAGCAACAACAGTTACGGTATTCGGATTACCTGCCGCGTCAGTTTCTGCTGCCAGCGGAGGAATTGCTTGCTTTCCAAACACGGTAAAATTGTCATCCAATAGTAATCCCACCTATTCCTGGCAATGGAGGAAAAATGGTGCAAATATTCCCGGCGCCATTGACTCTGTTTACCATGCAACACAATCCGGCACCTACCGGGTATTGGTGGCCAATGCCAATGGATGTACCAAACTTTCTTCTCCTGTCCAGGTCACCGTTGCACAGGTATCCGTTTCAGTCTCACCTTCCGGGAATGTGACCATGTGTGCCGGCGACAGCCTGGATTTATTTGCCATTCCCTCCTCCGGATTTAACTATCAATGGAAACGAAACAATAATAATATTTCCGGCGCCACCCAGTCTGTATACGAAGCCAAACAAGGCGGCACCTATAAGGTAAAGGTTACAGAAGCTAATAGCGGTTGTACGGCTTTATCTGCCGGGACAACCATTACGATAAATTGCAAGGACGGTTCACCGGAAAGCACTTTCGGAATATATCCCAATCCAACCCGTGATCACTTTACGCTTCATTTCAAACCCGGAACGGATAGGCCTTTTTCCCTTTCCATCCTGGATGTTTCGGGCAGGTTGTTGCAGGTTGTTGATCCGCTTCCACCTGGTGAATCAGTTGTTTTTGGTGATGATTTGCAACCCGGTACTTACTTTTTGAAAATTCAAAATCCGGAAAGGGAATCCATCCTGCGACTGATTAAAACCCAATAGACTTTACCTGCAGTCTGTTTAACCCCCGTATGAACCTTCTATGGGGGTTAATTTTATCCGTTTGCTGTCCGTAACTTTTGGTGTTATTGAAAAAAATGCTAAATTTATCGGCATGAATCCGAATAATATGAAACCATTATTTCTCCTGACCTTGCTTGTTTTATCTCTTTCATCCCAGGCGCAGGTATACTCCTGGTTCCCCAAAGCTGCTTTTGCAGGCACGGCGCGCTATGAAGCGGCATCTTTCGTCATTGGCACCAAGGGGTATGTTTGTACAGGTGCAAATTTTGCTGCTGG
>CAYWHE010000279.1:0-3913 GCA_964458125.1 uncultured Flavobacteriaceae bacterium
CGTCCACGGGCGGCGCTGGCGCTTGTTCCGGCCAGTTATCGCGATCGTCGAAATACGCGGAATTTCCAGCCGGCACATCCAGTGCATCGTTCCCCATGGGTTTCGGATCCCTTACTTGGAATGCGTTGATGGCCGTGACATTAAAGAAGTAAATGATAAAGATGAAGAGCGTAAGCACGAGGAAGAGGAACGTACCCCAACCCAGCATGCTGTCGGCAAGCGCGGCCAGTTGAAAGCCCAGGCCGCCGGCGAGGAAGCTGACTTCGGTGGCGCCGGTGATGCTGTGGGTGATGTACCCGAGGAGGAGGCTGAGCCAAAGTCCGGCAAAAAGAGAAAAGGTGAACGCCGCCAGGAACGGCAGAAGGTCGCGCTTGAAGACCATGCGGAAGCCGAGGAGGAAGAGCAGGGGCGGAATAAAGAAACCCGAGATGCCGAACCAGCGGAAGATAAGGTAGTGTGAAACGAAGGCGCCGGCATAGCCCAGCCAGTTGTCGGCCTCCTTGCCTGTTTCGATCAAGTTGCTCTCGGTAACCGACTCCACCACGCTTTGGTCCGCCTTGCCGGTAAAGAGATAGGACACAAAAGCCGTGAAGAGAAACAGGGCGGTAATGAGCAGAAAGAACCCGACGGCCAGGTGAAAGCGGGGGTCTTTGAAGAAAGTGAGACTGAACCGGGAGCCGGACTTGCTGCTCTTGCTGCGTTTTTCTTTCTCAGGTTTCTTAAAAGTGTTGGACTTGTAGGTGTTTTCGGCCATTGAAGTTTAAAAAGTAACCAAAACTAACGAAAAAGAGGGAATTCAGTAACCAAGCCCCACTTTTGACAACCACGATATTGAACTGACCAAGGGCATGGATGTTGAATCAACGGAGCCGTTCCGGCCTCCGTGATGCCGGATTCGCCAATTGATGCTATGCAGGCTTTATCAAATGGACACCATTCACATCGTTCGTTGGTCAGAGCCCAAACCGATACTGCAGGCCTGTCATAACCTGTTTCCGTGAACCCAGGAAGCCGACCTCGGCGCGAAGCATGAGGTGTTTGTTGATTTGAAATTGCCCGCCGACAATAAAATTCCATGCGTCTTTAACGGTCTTGTCCATGGAGTACTGTACCGTTGACGTGGCAATGGAATTAACGGCGACATCGGCGGCACTTAGGATCTCCCCGGCGCGCCCTAGTGCGCTATTTGCCGTTTCGTATTTTGCCTTATTCACAGGGTTATTCTGTTCTTGCGGGGTGAGGTTGCCCCACCAGGTATCGACCTGAAGCTGGGCATCGCCAACTTTCTGCATCCCCTGGTCTATCTTCGCGCTTGCCTCACCCCCTCCATCCGGGAGCACTTCGGACAGGGCAAGCGACCCATTGGTTTCGCTGGCGATAGATACCCGAAATCCTCCAGCCCATATCGCAATGGATTGATCTGGCTTTTTGAGCTTGAAGCTTTTCCCGAAACGCGGACCAAACACAAACGAACGGGCCGGCGCGCTGAGCTGTGGAACATCCACCCAGGCAATGTTCATATCGAGTGCGAGAAAGCCTCCGCCGATACCGATGGTCGGCGTGATCCCCAGGCCAAATGTGGTGGTGTTGAAATCAACCGTTGTACCGGTTTTCAGAACCTCTTTTTCAATTCCGGTAGAATCGGGCACCCAAATCCCAAAATTCACGTCCGTGGATGCCTGCGCTTTGCCCAGTATCCCATACACGTTCAGGAAGGGAAACAACCATATATCCGGTCGCACCGTAACGGCCTCTGCCCGGGCTTTGGCCTCATCGAAACGTACGATACCATCCAGGTTGTACATGGGGCCATTGTTAAACCCCACCAAGAGGTTGTCAATGATGAGGGCGGATTCTGATCCAAAATACTGAACACTGAATCCCGCCGAGTACGGCAGACTGTAGCCAGCCTTGGTGGCCTTATCCCCCCAAATTGGCAATGCGAAGGGATATTCAGACTTCTTTAAGCTATCCGCAAGGGCTTCGTTCTTTTTGCCGACTTCCTTGTTGGAAAAAACCTGGGCGGTGAGCGGAGTGCCCATCAACACCAAACAGATAAGGATAGGGAGTTTCATAATCACTAAGTTATTTTTTGGCCTTTAAAGAAGATTTCACGGAATTTCTCATGACCTATTGTGCGACTTAATTCCCTCAACATAAAAAAAGGGAGGAAGGACAAGGCAACCATCAATAATCCGCCAAGCCACATTTTGGAAAAATGATGGTTCACCAACACCTGAAAGCCCTCGGACACGGAATGTGTACTGATTATACCCCTGATCCAACCCTCCACCACGTCAAACAGAATCACGAACAAAACAAAGAAGAATACTTTATATAAGACCGGAAAAATCAACGGTTGGCCTTCAAATTTTCGGCTGATATTCAGAAAAGCGGTTATCATGATTACTTTACCAATTACCAGGGCCTTGATAAGGGCGATAAAATAGTCATCTACATAAATGCCGTAATGAGCCAAGGTGAGTCTGCGGGCCAACGCAAACACACCAAAGAACAGCGTCAGGTAGATCACATTTATTCCATATTCCGAAAGCTCATGGAACAACTTCTGCTTAAAGGTCTTTTTCTCTTCCATCGTGAGCTCTTTAACTGTATTATTTCCTTTCCGCCTGAAGCGCTTGCTCGGCCAGTGCCGGATTAATGCTGTTTACGGCATCGTAATGGTTAAGATGAATTCTTCCTTCCAACCCCTTCGCGAACGGGGTAAGTTTCAATCCTTCCATCACAGGCCCTTTTACTTCGGCCAGGTGCAGGGCGATGCAGGCATCGGTCAGGCTCTTATTTATCGATTGCAAGCTCACGAGTCCGCTTGCGTCGATTGAATTCACCGCTGAGCAGTTTAAGATCAAATGCTTCATGGAAGGACTAGCGGCGATAATTTCACCCACTCTGGATTCGAGGAAACGAGCGTTGGGAAAGTAAATACTTTCGTCCATGCGAATGGAAACAATGGCCGGATCGGTAATCGTTCTATAGTGATTCACATTTCTGAAATGCTGAGTCCCGGGCAGTTGTCCCAGTACAGCTATGTACGGTTTTGATGTCTTGTACAAGTAAGCGAATAGGGAAATGCCAATGCCCGCCATCAAACCGAGGATAACGCCTACGGTAAGCGTGAGTAAAATGGTGGCAGCCATTGCGATACCGTCCACCTTAGAGTAGGCGTACGTCTTTTTCACTGCCTTGAAATCTACCAGCGAAAGTATGGCTGCGAAAATTGTAGCGCCCAACGTAGCGTTCGGCAAGAAGAATAAAAACGGTGTGAGAAAGAGCGTGGTCAGCGCGATGCCCACTGCCGTGATGACACCGGCTGCAGGGGTTTCGGCCCCGGCATCAAAATTTACCACCGATCGAGAAAAGCCTCCGGTAACAGGAAAGCCGCCGGAGATGGCCGAACCCAGGTTGGAAGCACCCAACGCAATCAGTTCCTGATCCGGATCGATATGCTGTCTCTTTTTAGCCGCCAAGGTCTGGCCTACCGATATCGAGGCTACATATCCGATAATGGAAATCAGCATTGCGGGCACGAGCAACTGACTCCATAGTGCGGCATCGAAGCCCGGAATTGAAAACTCAGGGAGACCGGAAGGAATGTTGCCCAGAATTTTTACGCCTTTTTGATCAAGACCCAACACGCCGGCAGCCACAATGGTAGCCACTAAGGCCAGCACCGGGCCCAGTTTTGAAAAGATGCCGGCCAGCCTGTCATTCATTCCCATCTTTCGAAGGAGGGGTGCAATGCCTTTCCGCGCCCACAACAGGAAAACAACGGTGGGAACACCTATCGCCACAGTATAGAAATTGATTTGGTCCGAATTTTTAACCAACGATATAAACTGAGGCAAAAACGCTCCACCCTCGGAAGGAATACCCAGGATGGGCGTAAGTTGAC
>CAYWHE010000280.1:0-3906 GCA_964458125.1 uncultured Flavobacteriaceae bacterium
TGAATTCGAACCAAGGAAATGGATCCGCTGGTTCTGATCCGCCCAACCGTCTTTCTTTTTTTCTGATTAAGCCCGGGTCTGTTCTGATCATCAGGCAGGCTTTGTAAGATTCCTGTAAAATAGCATGATGCGCTTGGTGAAAGGCTATTGAAGTCGGTAAATTCGCACCCTCAAAATCCACTAATCACCAAACCAATGAAGTATTTTTATTCCTTCCTGTTGCTCCTGACCACCCTTGGTCTGAATGCCCAGACAGTTGTATCTGATTCTGTCAGCATGGGTCAGGGTTACCAATACGATATCTTTTATAATCTCTACAACGGTTCCAAAACTGCCGCACTGATCAATGAATGGGATATTGCCTTTTGCATCAATCCCATGGATGCCGGAATCCGCATCAACTCCATCAACGGGGTGTCTCTCTGGACGGTTCCAGCCACCGATACAAGCGGATGGGCCACGGTTGATTCAGCCGGATACCAGGCGTGGCCTGAACTGCACAATAGCGACTCCGCCATGTTTGTTGGAGCCTTTAATGTCAGCGGAACCGCCAGCCAGTTCGATTTTTCATGGGGTGTTTACGATTTTAATACCCATGAAGTCATTGGCGATTCCCTTTTTCTGATGAAAATTACTGATCCGCAGGGAAATGAATATTTTAAAAAACTCTGGATCATCAAACGGGCCGATAACAGCACGCATGACTGGGTGTTCAGGTATGCCAATATCGACAACACCGGGGATGTTACGGTCACGATTCCATCCACCAGCTATGCCACCAAAAACTTTATTTACTATTCCATCATCAATGGAAATATTGTTGACCGGGAACCGGGCAGCCCGGACTGGGACATGGAATTCACACGCTACACGACCGACGTCGGGGGCGGAACGTATTACCCGGTTGCAGGCGTTTACAGCAACTATGGAGTGCTGGTGGCCGATGTGCGTCCGGTGGATGTGGCTTCGGTTACCTCAGATGCGCCTTACCTGAGTCTTTACACGGATAAAATGGACGAAATCGGTTATGACTGGAAAACCTTTAATCTGGGGACCAATTCCTGGGAGGTGGAGGATTCCCTTCTTTATTTTGTGCGGACCAATGCCGGGGAGGTTTATAAAGTGGTGATGACGGCATTTGATGGTACCGCAACGGGGAATATCTTTTTTGACAAAACCCTGATATCCACCACCGGCATTTCCGAAACCGCTGCTGCTCCCTCCCTTCACCTCTATCCAAACCCTGCCGGTGACCTTGTACATGTTTTATACACCGGCGACCGGCCGGAAAAAATAACGATAAGCATATACGATATGAACGGGAAGGTTGCGGGGAATTATTACCTGGATTCAGCGGAAGGCTTCCATGATATTCCTGTTTCTGTTTCCGGAATGAACAGCGGGGTTTATATGGTGGTCATCAACAACGGGTCACAGGTCCACAGGCAAAAACTGATCATACCCTAATTTAGTAACCATGGCGGAATGAAACGTCTAAACGGGGGGGGGATATTTGGTCTGATGCTGCTTTTCGTTCAGTCGGTTGCAATGGGTCAGTCCATGATGCTGGTGTCAGGAAAAGACGGAAGGCCGGTGCGGGACGCCTTGGTGCTTTTTTCAGGACAAAACCAGGAACAGTTTACATCCATTTCAGATCCCGACGGCCGGGTAAACCTTCCTTCATTCCGTGCTTCCATGCTGATGATCAGGGCTGCCGGATTCCAGACAATCCTGGATACCCTGCACGGATCCCTTCCCCAGGTTTACAGTCTTAAACCACTGGAGGTGGACATGAAGGAAGTGGTGATCACCGGCCAGTATCATCCCAATGAATCATCCAATTCCGTATATGAAGTAAAAGTTTTTGATGCCCGCAGCATGGAAATGCGTGCGGCCAATAACCTCAGCGATCTGCTGCTGCAGGAAAACAGCATCCTGATTTCCAGGGATCCTTTTCTGGGAGCCGGGCTGAACATCAATGGCATCAGCGGCAACAACGTCAAAATATTACAGGATGGTGTTCCCGTGATTGGCCGGGAAAACGGCAACATCGATATTTCCCAGCTGGATCTCACCCAGGTGGAAAGGGTGGAACTCGTTCGGGGACCCATGTCGGAAACCTACGGCAGTGATGCCCTGGCAGGCGTGATCAACCTGATCAGTAAAAAACGGAATACCGATGGCGTGGACGCTGGCCTGCGTGCTTATTACGAAAGCATCGGGACCTATAATTTCCACGTACAGACGGCCCTGCGCAAGCGGAAGCAGGAATATTCCCTGCATATCGGCCGCAATTTTTTTGACGGTTATTCCGAATTCGATACACTCCGTTCCAAACAATGGAAACCCAAGGAACAATACCTGCTGGATGCTGCCTATACATATCGCTTTAAATCCGGGTATGTCCGGTACCTGGGCAATGTGGCTAGGGAACTCTTAATCAGTAAAGGAAACATTATCGCCACGCCCTATGAGGCCTACGCCTTCGATGATTATTACAATACCTTCCGCATGAGTCATAAGTTGTTTACCGACCTTTCTGCCGGGAAACATGCTTCGGTCAACCTGACCAATGCCTTCAGCAATTACGAACGAAGCCGGCTCAGTTACCGAAAGGATATGGTGTTGCTGAAACAAACCGGTATTCCGTCCAATGAATACACCAATCTCTTCCGGCAGTTTTTGTTCCGGGGCACCTGGTCCACCTTCCGTTCCTGGAAAAAAATAAATTACCAGGCCGGATACGACATCACCCTCGATGAAGCACGCGGTGACCGCACCGGCAGCGCCACCCGCCACATCAACGATTTTGCCGTATTCGGAAGCGCAGAGTTCGCACCCGCGAAAGCCGTGCTGATCCGGCCTGCATTACGCGTCATATACAATACCAGGTACCCGGCACCCCTGGTCCCTTCTCTCCATGTCAAGGTTGATCCTGTTCAGCGGCTGACCCTCCGGGCCTCCGTGGCAAGAGGTTTCCGGGCCCCTTCCGTCAAGGAACTGTATCTTGATTTTGAGGACAGCAATCACAACCTGCATGGAAATACCAGCCTGAAACCGGAATTATCCGATTACGCCCAGCTTGACGCAGAATGGCGGCAACCCGTTAAATCAGTCGACCTGTCCCTGCAACCCGGTGTTTTCATCAACCACATATACCACAAAATTGCGCTGGCGCAGCTGGATAATAACAGTTTGGAATATACGTATATCAACATGGATGATTTCAGGAATTACGGGGGTAACCTGAATCTGTCCGTGGACTGGAAGTCGGTCCGTGTATCACCGGGTGTTCAGCTGACCGCCATTCATCATGATTTCGCAGGGCAGGATGGAAGGCCAGGCTATACGAATACGGTGAATTACAACGGGGCCCTGACCTGGAAACCTTCCCGGTCCGGATTTTCAGCCGGGTTGTTTTTCAAACATACCGGCAGAAGTACGGTTTATTCACTCGAAAACGAGCAGGTCGCCACCTATACCATTAAGGCCTATACGACCATGGACCTGACGGCAGGAAAAAGTTTTTTCTCCGGCAACCTGCGTCTCAGCGGGGGGGTTAAAAATTTATTTAATGTCACCACCTCCAGGGGTCTGGGAACTGACAGTGATGTGCATGGAAGCGAACAAAACGAAGCGCTGGTTAGTCCGGGCCGGTATTTTTATGCGGGGATTCAATACACACTCGATAAAAGCAAAACAAAATGAACCGGTTATTCCTGTTGATGATCGTCTCCGCCTTGCTGGTACTGGCAGCCTGTGAAAAGGACGACAAGGCCTATGTGCTTCCTCCTCCCGGCACTTCCCAGCTGGCATCGGTATCCATGGGTGAAGCTTATGAAACTCAGGTGTACTTTAACATGGCCGGTCAGCAGCAGTATGCGAACAACCTGCACGACTGGGAAC
>CAYWHE010000281.1:0-3839 GCA_964458125.1 uncultured Flavobacteriaceae bacterium
TTTAAGAGGATTCAGGGACAGGTTCTGGTAACGGGCCGCCCCGGTGGAAACCGCTTTAAAATCGGTGAGCCAGGTCGAACAGCAAAGTTCCCTTCCGCAGGATCCGATACCACCCAGGCGGCTGGCCTCCTGCCTCATGCCGATCTGCCTCATCTCAATCCTGACCTTGAATTCATCGGCCAGTTTCTTGATCAGTTCACGGAAGTCCACCCTGTTTTCGGCCGTGTAAAAAAAGGTGGCCTTCTTGCCGTCACCCTGGTATTCCACATCACTCAGCTTCATGTTGAGTTTGAGATCCAGCGCTATCCTGCGTGCCCTGTGCATGGTGGGATCCTCCAGCTTTTTACTGGCTTCCCATTTTTCCACATCGGCCTGCCGGGCCAGGCGGTAAAAGGTTTTGATTTCTTCCGACTGATCGTTGAGACCCTTTTTCTTCAGCTGGAAACGAACCAGTTCACCGGCCATGGAGACCATGCCGATATCGTGACCCGGATTGCCCTCCACAGCCACGACATCTCCTGATTTCAGCTCCAGGCCTTCATTGTTCCGGAAAAATTCCTTGCGACTACCCTTAAAGCGGACCTCGACAACCGGAAAAGGTTTCCTGCCCGCCGGAAGTTCCATATCGGCCAGCCAGTTATATACGTTTAGTTTATTGCATCCGCTCGTCCCGCAGGTGCCGTTATTCCGGCAGCCTGCCGGTGAACCGTCACTCTTGGTGGCACAGGTTGTACATCCCATCGTTGATCTTTCTATTTTTTATACGGACCGGCGCCCCGGAACAAAAATCCAGTAACGGTAAAACAACCCGGCCTTCGCCAGCCCCTGATCCGTTCCGCTGCCTGCAGGTTATTTTCATTGTCGCTTACTGCTGTTCCTTTGCGGCCATCTTACCGGCTGCAGGGCTGCTGATCATTAATACTTTATTCAGTTTAAATGACAAATTTAAGAATAATATTTTTGCATTTGCATTTCGTTCGGTGTGAAAGTAAGCCTTGTTCAGCTCCTGCTCGAAGAGGTGGACATTGCCCGTATGCACCAGTGAGGAGAAACGGATCAGTTCCTCATAACCCTGTTCGCCAAACCGGAGCAGGGGCTGAACGCCCAGGTTCATCAGCAGGCATTCGCGGATGATGGTCAGGGAGAAGTTAAGAAAATCCTTTTGTCCTTCCCGGCTCAGCCGGGAAAAACGCTCCATGCGTTCAAGCAAAACAGGATAAAATTTATTGGGGTTGAAACAGGCCCTCATCCAGTCCACGAAATCCTTTTCGTTGTTGATGCCGGCCTCTTCCTTGCCGGCCAGTTTTTGAGAAGCATTGAAGTTTCCGTCACACTGCCGGGCCACAAGGAGGGATTCCACGTTGCTTAATCCCATCCGCCCCGTCAGGGCCCCGGCTATTTCTTCATCGCTGAGCCGGTTTGTCCGGATCAATTGGGTACGGGAGAGTATGGTTGGAAGCAACTGTTCCGCATTTTCCGTGATGAGCAGGAAAAGCGTTTTATCCGGAGGCTCCTCCAGGATTTTCAGCAAGGCGTTCGAAGCTTCCGTCCGCATCTTTTCCGGCAGCCACATCAGGATGGTCTTGTACTCCGATTCAAAGGCTTTCAGGCTGAGCTTCCGCAAAATATCCCCGGCTTCGTCCACGGATATAAATCCCTGTTTGTTTTCAATCGATAAGTACTCATACCATTCCTGCACCTCCAGGTAAAAATTTGAAAGCAGCGCTTCCCGCCATGATGCAATAAAATCGATGCTTTTGGGCTTATTCGGACCTGCAACGGGGTATGAAAAATGAACATCGGGATGGATGAGTTTCCGCATCTTCACACAGGATGAACAGGTTCCGCAACTGTCAGCAGGCAGCCTGTTTTCGCAATTGATGTACTGCACAAAGGCCAGCGCCAATGCCAGACTGCCGTTGCCCGGATGCCCGGCAAACAAAAGGGCATGGCTGATCCTGTTGTCCCTGACGGACTGGATGAGCCTTTCCTTAATGGGCTGCTGACCGATAACCTCGCTGAAGAGCATGGAGCAAAGATATTCAATTACCTGAAAAAGCAGGGTTTTCTTTTTTTGAACAACCTTCATCCTGAAAAAAGTGAAGACAGGACTTTGGATCCCGTTGGCCATTGCAGCGAAAAAAATTCACCGTTCCATTTTATAAAATAAATTGGAATTCAGTTTTTTATCCTTACCTTTAAGACCTAAATCATTTTACAATGAAACCGCAAACCGCAAACCGCAAACCTGCAACACCTGGTTTGGTAATCCATTTCAGATCACACTGATCACCGTAACCTGGATATTTTTAACACAACATTCTTTTTCCCAATGCAACAGTTACCCCAATCAGATCGGCTCCGGTTCCCTGCCGGCCGTGCCGCTTGCCTCCCAGATTCTTCCCCCGCTGATCAACGGTGGAATTATTAATGCACAGAATTTTGTTATCAATGGTACCCTTACCGTGGATATCCCGTTAACCATCAGGGCCTGCCAGGTGGAACTGGATGCAGGAGCAACGATCATTGTCCTTCCGGGAAACTCCCTGACCATTGAACAAGGCAGCCATTTGGGTTCATGCCAGGGAACCGGGGCTATGTGGGAAGGCATTCAGTTTGATGGTGATGCCCAGAACGGGGGATCACAAGTCATCATCAACAGCGGCAGTATCATAGAAGATGCCATTGCTGCCGTTCACCTCATGGATGATGCCAGCAGTCTGAGTTACGTTTTGATTGATCACACCGGGTTCAATCGCAACTTCAGGAACATCTGGTTTGAAAATACCGGACCGTATATTAATAATCAGAATGTCATTTCCGATTGTTCCTTTACCTGTCAGAACAACGGTGTAAACGGTATGGTTCTGCACGCTCCGCATATTCATGAACGAACATTCCGTGCCATTGAATTTGATCATTCGTTTGGAAGCATGGTTTCCAACACACCCATTTTAATTGGTCCCGGCAATGTTATTGATTTTGCCGAAACCGGCATTTATGGTAATCAGAGTTTTGTTTCATCGGAATATAATACATTCTTATCCTGCCATACCGGCGTTCACGGTCTTTTTGATACCTTCCTGTATGTCAACCATTGTGATTTTTTGGAATGCGGCACGGGTATATTCTGCGAAAGCATTGTTGAAATACTGGAAGCCGGCTATAATCGTTTTTTAAACAATAATATTGGCATTGACTATCAGAGCGGCCTGCTTTTTCATTGCGATATTCAGCACAATGATTTTACCGGATTTTTTCAGTTCGGCATTCATGCCATGGATAACAACCAGAATTCAACGTATAATAACCTGTTGAATATTACCAACAACCATTTTTCCGCATCCTCACTGGGAAACGCCATTTTCGTTGCGGAACCGGTTTCGGCTTCGACCTATTCTGTGGCCATTGAAGGAAACACCATACAGGATGTGGGCCGGGGAATTTTTATTTCCCAGCTCATACGGCCCCTGGTCAGGCTGAATGTCATCGGCGTTGATTATAATCCCCAGCAGAATCCATTGCCCGTCACCTTCGGGATCAATGCCGTTTCCTGCGACGGGGCAAGAATCGTGTTGAACACGGTGGACTGCAGTAATCCCGATAACGCCTGCAACCAGTTCAGCTCGGGTATCATCATCGAAAACAGCAATGCCGTTTACCTCAACTGCAATGAAGTAAATCATGTTGGACAGGGATTTTCTTTCGGTATTTCTACTGCTGCCAATTACTTTTTACAAAATACCATGGGCGAAATTCAGCGTCAGCTGTTTTTATACAGCAACCCGGATGGACTTGGTAATGTCGGAAATACCACGACGGCCATGGATAATCAATGG
>CAYWHE010000282.1:0-3778 GCA_964458125.1 uncultured Flavobacteriaceae bacterium
ACGGGATCTTTGGACAGCAGCACGGTGGGTTCAATAAAATAGCCTTTGCTTTTATCGCATTTTCCACCGGCAATCACTTCCACTTGATCGGATTGTTTTGCATTTTCAATGTATGAGCAGATTTTATCGAAGGATTTTTCATCGATAACGGCGTTGATGAAATTGGTAAAATCTTCCGTTGGACCTGATTTCATGGAAGCCAGGTCGCGTTTTAATTTTGCTTTCACTTCCGGCCATAGTCCGGCCGGAATATAGGCCCGTGAAGCCGCGCTGCATTTCTGTCCCTGGTATTCAAATGCCCCACGTGAAAGGGCCGTCACCAATACATCCACATCAGCCGAAGGGTGTGCCAGGATGAAATCCTTGCCGCCGGTTTCGCCTACAATCCGGGGGTAGGATTTATAAATGGAGATGTTTTTTCCGATGGCCGACCATACATCCCGGAAGACAGCCGTAGAACCTGTAAAGTGAATGCCGGCAAAATCGGGATGGGAAAAGATGACATCACCGGCCACAGGGCCCGAAACATAGATCAGGTTGATTACTCCCGGTGGTAATCCGGCTTCGATAAATATTTCCATCAGTACCTGGGCGGCATAAATTTGCGTATTGCTTGGCTTCCAGACTACCGTATTGCCCATCATAGCCGCAGAAGTGGGCAGGTTCCCGGCAATGGCTGTGAAATTGAAGGGTGTCAGGGCAAATACAAAACCCTCCAGGGGCCTTTGTTCTACCCGGTTCCAGACACCACGTGAAGAGACGGGCTGCTGGTGATAGATTTCTTCCATATACTGCACGTTGAAACGCAGGAAGTCGATCAGTTCACAGGCGGCATCGATTTCAGCCTGGAAGGCGTTTTTCGATTGCCCCAGCATAGTGGCGGCATTCAGTTTATAGCGGTACGGACCCGCAATGAGATCAGCGGCTTTTAAAAAGACGGAAGCGCGTTGTTCCCATTCCATGGCAGCCCAGGATGCTTTCGCGGAAAGGGCCGCATCAATGGCCATTTTAACATGTGATGCATTGCCTGCCGAATAATGTCCGAGGATGTGACGGTGGTCATGGGGGGGAGAAAGGGCAACTTTTTTATCCGTGCGGATTTCTTTTCCCCCGATGTACATGGGAATATCGGCTTCTTTCGAACGGGCTTCCTGAAGCGCGTTTCGGAGGGCTGCCCGTTCGGGGCTGCCGGGACCGTAATTTAGAACCGGTTCATTGACGGCAACCGGGACTTTATAAATGGCATTACTCATGGTCGGGATAATTTCAGTAAATTTTCAAATCAGCCAGGGGTTAAAGGCGGTGCAAAAGTAATATTAAATGAATGATGCACCAAGGAGATGCCTCAGATCACCGGAAGAATCCTGTTTTCCAGGAGGTAAACCAGGTAACCGCTGGCCCCGGAATAACCCATGGCCCGGAGTGCCTGGAGGTAACGGTGTACCTGGATCTGGTGTTCGTCATCCGGGAAGCCGGTTTTATAATCGATGACAATGGCCTGGTTTTCCCGGATCATGACCCTGTCGGGCCGCATCAGGGTTCCGTCTGGATTGATTAGTTCGGCTTCATTCATGATGCGGGCTTCCATGTCAAACCATTTTTCCTTTTCCGTTAATCGGAATATCCTGTTCACTTCTTCTTCCAGTTTTTCTATTTCCTCATCCCGAACCAGGCGGGCACGCTGAATCCGTTTCAAGGCATGGGGTAAATCATTTTTATATTTTATCAGGGACATGATTTCATGCAACAGCAGGCCGAAATCGGTGGCTGTTAAAACCTCCTCTTCCGCTTCATTCCTGAATCCATCCTGCACCCTGACACTCAACTTATCCTGCCACCGGTTGAAAAGGAATTTTTCCATCATGATGGTTGTGGGTTGCTCAAAACTGCTTTCGCCTTTCATGGTTTCCCTGTGTTTGAATACCTCATGGTCATTCCCCAACCTGAATACCACGCTTTCATCCTGTTCCATGAACTGATTTTTCCACCCGGGATTTCCTTGAATGGCAGCAGACAACAGATGGGCGGTATTTTTGATTTCTTCGGTTACCTTCCAGGTATGAGGTGCAAACATGAAGAGCTTTTCTTCGGCCCGCGTAAAGGCCACATACAGCAGGTTCAGGTTGTCGAGGCAGGAATGATCCACTTCCCGCTGGTAATCCGCAGCAAAGTGGGTTTTACTTAAAATTTTTCCTGCTTCTACCGGAAATGGTTCCAGGGCGCGATACGGTTCCGTTTCAGAGGTAATCCAAAGCAAGCCACGTTCTTTTGGTTTCAGATCCCAGCTGACGAAGGGAATGATGACAATCGGAAACTGCAATCCTTTGGAACGGTGAATACTCAGAATGGTCAGGGCATCTTTCTCTTCCGGCACGATGACTGAAAATTTTTCGCTGTCCCGGTTATCCTCCCACCAGTTGAGGAAATCTTTCAGGGAAGGGGGTTTTTTTCCGCTGTATTCCAGTACCATGTCCAAAAAGCGCTGGATATAGGCATCCGGCCTGGCGTTCAGGGAGAACAGGGGCAGCAGTTGTTCCGAAAGTTCATATACGGGAAGGGTTAGCAGCCTGTTCCTGTCTTCCCGCCAGGCAACAGGGAGCAATTCTTCCTGCCCGGCAGGATCCCGGACCACGGCGTTAAACACCAGGTGAGGATCAGGCATATCCAGCCGTCGGAGATATCGTACATAAAACCAGATGACTTCTGCAAGTGCAGGCTGGTCATCGGGAAAGGCCAGGGCTTTCATGCAATTGATCAGGAAGTTGACCTGGGGCGCCTGGGAAATCAGCAGGGAGTCGGCGGATGAAATTTTGGTTATGCCGTTGGAAAACAGGTGGGAGGCTACATCCTTACCATCCTGGTTGGTTCTGACCAGTATGGCCATATCATTCATGGAATATCCTTTTGTCAGGGATTGCCGGACGACTTCCAGCATCCTGTCAAGCGCTTGATTTTTCCATTTGTTTTCTTTTCCTTCTTCATCGTTTGATTTTTTAAAAAATACGGCTTCCACAAAACCTCCTGAAGCTTTCCGGTCAAAATTTTTCTGGACGGTATCGCTGCTTACATAGGCCAATGCCGGTAATTCGGGTGCGGATACCGGCAGCAGGGGAGGGGCGAGCGAGAAAAAGGAGTTGTTGAAATTCACCACCTCTTTCAGGCTCCTGTAATTGGTATCCAGGCTGGCCATCAGTTTGATCGATTGAAAGGCGGCCAGGTCATGATGTATTTTTTCCAGCAGCAGGCGCAGGTTTCCTCCTCTCCACCTGTAAATGGACTGCTTGGCATCGCCCACCAGCAGCACAAAACCGCCGGAAGCAAGGCCGTTGATCAGCAGGGGCAGCAGGTTCTCCCATTGAAGGTCAGAAGTATCCTGGAATTCATCCAGCAGGAAATTTTTATAACGATTCCCGGTTTTTTCATAAACGAAAGGTGTATCGGTTCCGGAGATAAACTTCTTCAGCAGAAAATTGGTGTCCGATAACATCAGCACTTCATTTTCATCCCGGTATTCGGTCAGTTTTTCTTTCAGAAAGTGCATGAGCCCCGCCATGTATGCAACCGACAGTACCTTGACAGCGCTGGCATAATCTTTAAAATGTGCATGGTAATATGCAATCGCCTGCCTGGCATGCGGGATGAGTGTTGTTGATGCCAGGAATATAATCTGTTCCCGGAAGGTGGAATTTGCAGCGGCCCATTTTTCCGGATGATCCAGGGCATTCTTAAGTCGTGTGCCTGGTTCCCAGTCAGCGAGGGCAGGCGTTTTACTTATTTT
>CAYWHE010000283.1:0-3755 GCA_964458125.1 uncultured Flavobacteriaceae bacterium
GGTATAATTTCCTGTCGTCCGCCCCGTGAAAACAAGCAAGAGGCACGATCCTACATGCCCCTTTTTTCGGTGATCAAGCCGGAATCATCAGGCCTCTGGTTCATCAACACCCTCATTGAATCGGATTCGGTGAACCCGGTGGATTATCAATACACCTATAACGGTTCCGGTGTGGCGGTGGGTGATGTCAGCGGTGACGGATTGCCCGATGTTTTTTTTGGTTCCAGCATGGGATCCTGCAAACTGTTCTTAAACAAGGGTAATATGCAGTTTGAGGATGTCACTGGAAAGGCCGGGGTCGGAGCCAACCGATGGGTGACCGGGGTGACCATGGCCGATGTGAATGCCGACGGGCGCCTGGATATATACGTTTGCTGTTCCGGCAAAAGAGCGGGGCCGGAAGGCAGGGCCAACCTGCTTTACATCAACAGCGGAAACCTCCGGTTTGAAGAACAAGCGGCAGCCTACGGCCTCGATGACCGGGGGTATTCCTGCCAGGCTACGTTTTTTGATTACGACCGCGACAACGACCTGGACCTCTTCGTCATCAACCAGCCCGTTGAAATTAATTTTACCATTCTTGATAAATCCGTCATTAACAGCAAGACCGGTCCCTATTCCAGCAGTCATTTTTACAGGAACGATGGGAAGGGGAAGTTCAGCAATGTTACCCGTGAGGCCGGCGTGCAGTCCTATGCTTTTTCGCTGAGCTGTACAGCCGGTGATCTGAACAATGACGGATGGACCGATCTCTACGTCTGCAACGATTACACGATGAGCGATTTCCTGTACATCAACAATAAAAACGGAACTTTTACGGATGAAAACTTCGCCCGGCTGAAACATACCAGCAATTTCGCCATGGGCAGCGATATTGCAGACTTCAACAATGACGCGTTGCCCGATATCCTGCAAACGGATATGCTGCCGGAAAGCAATGCCCGCCAGAAGCTTATGCTGGGTCCGAACAACTACGACCGGTATTATTTCCTGATCGACAAGGGTTACGGAAGCCAGCTGATGCAGAATTGTCTTCAGCTCAACAACGGCAACGGCACCTTCAGTGAAATAGCCGCTTTTGCAGGCATTGAAAAAACCGACTGGAGCTGGGCCGCTCTCTTTGCCGATTTCGACAACGACGGCTGGAAAGATATTTTCATCAACAACGGCTACCTGCGGGATTTTACCAACATGGACCAGATCCTGTACCGGTCGGAAATACTCCGCAAAAACAACAACAAGATTCCCGACCCGCTTGAAGTGGTTAAAACCATTCCGTCCACGGCACTGAAGAGTTTTGTTTTTCATAACAACCGGGACCTGACCTTCACCAATATGGCCGAAGCCTGGGGGCTGAGCGAAAAAGTGTTTTCAAACGGGGCGGCATATGCCGATCTGGATAATGACGGTGACCTCGACCTGGTGATCAACAACCTCAACCAGCCAGCCACCCTGTACCGGAACAATGTGGAAACAAGGGATTCATCGAATTACCTCTTGTTTCGGCTGAAGGGCCCGCAGGGAAACCCGGAAGGAACAGGCACCCGTATACTCCTGTTTACTGGAAATAACCTGCAGGATGCCTTTTCCATGCCGGTAAGAGGGTATTGTTCGGCCGTGGATGCGCGTATTCATTTCGGACTGGGAGGGGCCCAAAGGGCTGACAGCGCCTGCATTTTATGGCCCGACGGCAAAACGGAACGGCTGTATGGCATCACCGCAGGCGCCACCATAACGGTTGACTATACGAAGGCGAAGCATGAAAACGGACTGGACAACCTGCTTAAAAGAAAAAACCTTTCCAGGCCATTGATGGAAGAGGTGATAGCCTCCGGACTGGATTTCAGGCACCGGGAGAACGATTACATTGATTTTAAACGGGAGCCGTTGCTGGCCTGCATGCATTCCCGGTCGGGACCGGCACTGGCGGCTGCCGACATTAACCGGGACGGTCTGGAAGATTTGTTTGCAGGCGGGGCCAGGGGCCAACCCGGCATGATTTACCTCCAGCAGCCAAACGGGAAATTTTCAAAAACCATCCAGCCCGCTCTGGAAAGGGACAGGGACCAGGAAGACGTGGACGCCCTCTTCTTCGATGCCGACCAGGACGGGGATCAGGATTTATACGTGGTCAGCGGGGGCAGTGAAGTGTCGGGGTATTCTCCCTGGTATCAGGACAGGCTTTACCTCAATAACGGCAACGGGTCCTTTCAGCCGTCGGTTTCAGCGTTACCGGAGATCCGTTCCAGCGGAGGCTGCGTGGTTGCTGCCGATATCGATGGGGACGGGGACCAGGATCTTTTCAGGGGAGGACGCCTCAGCCCGGGAAACTATCCCTATCATCCCCAGAGTTTTCTTCTGGAAAACAACCGGGGCGTGTTCAGGGATATTGCGGAAAAGGCTGCTCCCGGACTTGCGTATACGGGTATGGTGACTGCGGCCGCATGGAAGGACCTCAACGGGGATCATCAGCCTGACCTGGTCCTGGCGGGGGAATGGATGCCACTGAAGGTATACCTGAATCAAAAGGGAAAATTAATGGAGGCCACCACCTCCTCCGGACTTGATTATTCAGGAGGATGGTGGAACTGCATCGGTTTTGATGATTTTGATAAAGACGGTGATGTGGACCTGGTGGCCGGTAACATGGGAACCAATACCCGGATCCGTACTTCACCATCGAATCCGGCCGTGGTGTATGCCCGTGATTTTGACGCCAATGGCAGCACCGATGCCTTTATTTGTCATATGTTCAGCGACAGCCTGGTGTACCCGATGAACAGCCGGGATGAACTGATCGACCAGGTCCGCAGCCTGAGAAAGACCATTCCCACCTACCAGGCTTATGCAAACATGACCATGGATCAACTGATACCAGCCGCGGAACTGAGCAAAGGCCTGGTTGAAAAGGCCTATACCTTTCATACGTCCTGGTTTGAAAATGACGGAAAGGGATCGTTTATCATCCATGCCTTGCCCGGCCTGGCACAGGTATCGCAGGTGAACAGCCTGCTCACCGGAGACTTCAATGCCGATGGAAATCCGGACATCCTGATGGCCGGAAACAACTATGCCTTGTCTCCCGTCCAGGGTCGTTTGGATGCCGGAACCGGGCTTATTTTAGCCAGTGACGGAAAAGGAGGCTTTCGGCAGTTAACCAGTGCGGAAAGCGGATTTTTTGCCGGCCGGGATGTACGAAAAGTAATCCGGGTGAAAAGCATTGATGGCCGGATCCTGTTTATTACCGGAAATAATGATGATGTTTTACAGGTATTTAAACGCAGGGAATAAGGCGGGTACACCTTGGAGTTTCATGGTAATTTCATGAAAAAGGGCTTCATTTGCCCCACTTAATCCAATCCGATGAAAAAGATAATCATGGCCCTTGCAGTATTTGCTGTTTTGGCAGGCAGCGGGGCTGTGATGGCCCAGCAGGATGCAGCCGTTAAGCCCGCACCACAAATCCAGACCGACAAGAAGTCCGCCGCAAAGGACCGCATCGATCCTACCACGAAAGGCCCCGGGGGCGAAACCGTTTACATCGGAGAACGGGGCGGCAAATACTACCTGTCTGCCAATAACCGAAAGGTGTATCTCGAATCCAATATCGATCCCAACCTGAAAGGCCCCAAAGGCCAGCCCGTTTATACCGGTCCGAAAGGCGGCAAATATTACCTGAATGATAAAGGAGAGAAAATTTTTATCAACCCGGATAAAAAAGCCGATACCCCGGATCAGGATAAAAAGGGAACCAT
>CAYWHE010000284.1:0-3749 GCA_964458125.1 uncultured Flavobacteriaceae bacterium
AGCGAGGCGAGGCCGAAGGTTCCGTTACTGAGCTGAGCGCTGTCGGCCTGGTTGGAAATCACCTTGAGGGCGCCGTTTCCGGAACCGGAGTTGTAGTTAATGCTCATGGAATCCGCTATGGTCAGGGTTGCCGGCGTGGCCAAACCCACACCGCTGATATCATCGTATTTGGTGTTGTAAACAAAAACGGTATCGATATTCGAAATTCGCAGGTTTCTGCATTTGGCATTGATTCCCGAACGAATAACCGGCTTATGGTAATTGGCGGCGGCGGTATAGGAATGATTGAAGTCAATCCTGGCAATATCCCCCAGTGTAGGAACGGCAGGACACCAGTTGGAAGGCGTATTCCAGTCATCGGTATATCCCAGCCACTGGCATAAACCGGCTACACAGGTTGGAATAACGGAAACCGTATAGTCTTCACATTCGCCGTGCATGTAACTGGTGCAGGCAATTAAAGGGTTCACATTGGCCAGGGATACCTGCCTGATCCGCAAACGGTGGTTACCATAAACCAGGCCGGGTGTATTCGGCGGCGGCACCAGAAAATTCATCGTGACTAACGTATTCCCCGTATTGTTGCCCGTTACCGTACAGGCTGGCGAGGAACAGCCATTGTAAATCGCACCGGTATAGGCCACATAACCTAACCGTTCATAATAATTGATACCGGCATAGGAAAGCGTATCGTCAAAATCATAATCATTGTTGTAATCAATCCAGGCCACCATGCTGCCGTTGACAATTCCACGCTGGGTTTTCAGGGTATAGGGCTGACCGGCAAATAAGGTGGCCGTTTGGTTTGGAAGAGGAGGAAACAGTTTATAGCGAAGGGTAGTCCCCAGCGGAGGTGAGACGCAGGTGGCAAAACAATAATTGGTTCCGCTCACCATGGCGCCGGTATTGGATGGAGGAGCCAGGACCGAACTTCCTGTACTGATTTTTGAATTGTTGGCGCCGGAAAGATAAACGCCCTGCAGGTAACAGGCATAGCAGGCAACGGATGAAGATGGAATGCAATAGGGATCAATCTGGACCGCACCCGGCAAGGTGGGTGTTGCCGGTGCAGAATAAGCGGCGCCGGCCCAGGTGGTACCCACCACCACGCTGTCAAATTCAGCATCCAGCAGGTTATTGGCGCCCGCCGTCGCCTTTACATCATAGGAAAGCCAGAAATAATTGGTATCATTGGTCAGCGGGATGAGGCCGCCCGTATTCATAAAGGCGATTTTTGTACCCGTGGTAACGGGGGTAAAAGTGGTTCCGACCTGATTGGATGTCGGGGTGAGCGCCTTAAATGCATTGGACTGCCCGGTATACCAAAGCTTGGCATTATTGATATCGCCCAGCGGATTGGTGCTTCCATTGGCATTAAAGGTTATCCGGTACAGATTCAGCGGGGTTCCGGCATTGTTGGTGATGATGCATATCCCGATGATGCCTTCATTCACCGAAGCTTTACTGACGACCTGAACACCCTGATACCAAAGGTTTGTGGAAGTGAAGGTCATGGCTGAAGGCCAGGTATCGATGGAGAAATCATCCAATATGATGGCATTTCCGGTACGGCTGGTACCGAGGAAAAAAACATAGGTATGGGAAGTATTGATCCCCGCCGGCAAGGCATACGTGTACTGATTCCAGGAATTGATGGGCGCTGCAGGAGAGGCCATGTAATACCGCTGCAATGCACCCAGTCTGGTTGCCGCAGCCAGTGAAGGAGAATTTCCCACGTAAATCGTAACACTGTCACCGAGATTGGAGGCATTGTCGCGGTACATCCAGAAACGGATACTGGCCGGACTGGCACCACGGGCAGATAAATCAAATGATTTGGTGATCATCAAGGCCTGGTCACCGGATAAGGCACCCGTGGAATTGTAAAAAACAAAATTGGAACCGCTGTGCGCAACCGGACTTGGGGCCGCGACAACGGGAATCGTATTGTTCTTATCCGTCCACCGGTTTTGATTTTCCGAAACACCCGTTACCGTATACCAGTTCCAGCCCAAAGGCAGGGAATTACTGTAGGCGTCAAATGTTTCGTTTACAACTACCTGTGACTGGGCCGAATTGATCATCAACACCAGGCACGTGAAGAAGGAAATCAGACAATGAAAATGGGCTAAGTTGTGTTTTTTCATGCAATTCTGTTTTTCATGGGAGGGTTTGAAGCAGATACACCTTTGTTTAATTTGTAAATATAATTCCACTTTTTCAATTTACCAAATAAACTTTTGGAAAATTTTAGTCTTTTTCAACAGGCTATCATTAAGATCCTATTAAATTGATAAACAATTATTTAATAGCGAATAAAAGGAAAATTCCCGGTATGCGGCAGAAAAAGAGGCCAATCATGGAATTTCAGGCAGGAAACAAGCATTCACGGGCTGCACGTTATAAAACCTTGTATATTTTTTACAGGATGAAAAAAACTAACCCTGTTAAAAACCGACAGGCGGAAATTCAACCTGATCAGCCTGATCAAGGGCCAAATGAAAGATCCGCTTATTTATTCACCCCCCTTAATAAAAATCCTTCCTGACTGCCCGATAGTATCCCCTGCCTTTAAAAAATAAACTCCGGCTGGTAATTGACTAACATCCAGGAAGAAATGTCCATCAGCCTCAGGAGTGACCCGTTCATCGAAACAAACCCTTCCTGTGGCATCCAGGATAACCAGCCTGGTCTGCCCGGCGATTCCGGTTTGTCCGGAAATCCGGACCTGTAACTGGTTCCAGGCCGGAACAGGGTAAACAGCTATGGAATGGTCTACCGGATTCACACCAGAAATTCCTGCTGTTCCCATATTGAGTGGTGTTTCAATGGAATTGATCACCTGTCGCAAATGGGGATCGGTATGGTAGTATGATACAAAGGCCACCAGGGTGATATCCTGTTCCTTCCAGGAAGCCGGAATACTGATGCCAGTAAAACCCTGGGAATAGGAACTCCCGGCCGATGGGTTGTTTGGAATCACCGAGGTCAGGCCCCAGGCTCCCGTTTCAATTTTGCGAATGACATGATGATGAATGTAACCCACTATTGGATCTCCCAGGTTATAAAAGGCATGTCCCTGGGTGGTATTGAAATAATTGGTCTGGTCATAGCCGCTTCCCGTACCGGAAACACTGTCCTCGACCAGGAACAGGTTCAACCGGAGATCGCCGGGAGTTGGTGCGGCAATAAAGTTGATGTTTACGGTGGCATCCAGCAGGCGGTTGACGACATCAAATGTATTGGTAACCGATACATCCACGATTGGAGGATCATTCAGATGAGCGACCACAAGGCTGTCCCACTTCTGGCGGGAAACTCCGATGTAAGGAGCAATGGTATAAACTGGAATGGGATAATCCCCGCGGTCCAGACAGGCAGCAGGAGCAAATGTGGTAAAAGCGGAAGCGATGGTGCTGCTGGCGGGTACCGTCATGGCATCCGTTCCAAAACCGGCGTGATGGGTTACCCAGATCACCTGGGGGTGTGCATCAATGATCTGCCGGGCAAACAGGTCACCCTCCGGGCAGAAGCCGCAGGGTGCCGTGCTGAATTCTTCCAGTAAAATATGCCTGGTTCCGCTTTGGGCCCAAATGCCGGACGAGGAAAGCATGAACAACATCAGCAATAAGGTATGTTTTTTCATAGGGGTATAATTTTTAAAAAAACGTATATTTATTCACCTGAGTTTTAGGCCAATCAAAGGTAATTAAATCCATACGGAATATTGAAATTCATTGAAAATATTT
>CAYWHE010000285.1:0-3733 GCA_964458125.1 uncultured Flavobacteriaceae bacterium
GTGATAAAGAAAAAAATTAGCGAACCTACGAGTGAGGATACCAGGATAGTCTGCAGTTGAACACGGCTCCGTAAAACAAAGCCAATGGTGCTGATCAAAAAAAGGGCCCCGTAAACATAAAACATGGTACTATGAAACCCTGTCCCAAAAAACACTTCCAGCAAAATGTCGCTGAACAACATCAGGCCTAATGGAATCAATATGGCAAAGCGCCTGTTTGCTATATACGTACCGCCAAATAAAGCAATGGATCCCAGTGGTGTAAAATTATCGGTATGCGGTAATAACCTTGACATTGCTGCAAGAAGCAGCAGAAAACTGACAACCAGGACCCCTCTCCTGTTTTCCTCCAATCTGTTCATGTGTATGCTGTTTTTGGAGGCTAAAGATACATTTTATTTGGTTGTCACTTCAAGTAAATCATTGGTATCTATCCTGCCCTGAAAAATGGTTTTCCGAAAGGATCTCCTTATCTTATAGATCCGGTAAAAAATTAATTATGCCGGCCGCGGGCTGGCTATCAGGGACTGAACATACTTCCCGGTTATCCCTTGACCGGAACCGGACTAATATATCCCTTCAGATCACTGAACAGCTTTGCGCCCAGTCTGACCATGCGATCCGGATGCAAAATGCTGTTTGGTTTGATGATGCCGGCTTTAACAAGAATCCTGAGGATTATAAGGGTCGTTAACATGGTTTTAGGTTTGAACTGGTACAAGGATACGGCAGAACAGTTCAAACTGGTAGGAGCACTTAGTAATTGGCAGAAAATGAAGGTTTACCGGCTGGTTTTGACCTGCACCGGTGGTAAAAGGAATCAGAACTCCACAACAATTCCGAGTGTTTCATAAAAGGTCCTGATAGACTGGTCGATGAATTTAGTCTGGTATTTCGAAGAATCATCCGGATCATCCACGGGATCTCCGTTTGAATCTTTTTCCAACAGCAAAACGGGCTCATATTCGGTCGTAAAGCCATATACATTCTGAATATCAAAATAGACATTCAGCGTCCATTTTTTAAAAAATAATTTTTTGTCAATCCGCAGATCCAACTGATGGACGGGCTTCAGCCGTTTCGAATTCAGGAGGCTGTAGTCGGGAATTCCCTTGCCGGTTACATTCCATACGGCTTTTTGGGAGGATCTGTCCTGATCCACCGGGGTATAGGGACTGCCACCCTGGAAACGCCATTTCACTCCAACTTCCCAGTTGTACCTGAATTTTTTTCCGAGTGTGAGTGCAATGATATGCTTGTTATCCCAGGAGGACGGCACATAATGGCCGTTTTTATCCTTAAACTCACTTCTGACCATAGTATAGGCCACAATACCGTAAAATCCCTTGAATAGCTTCTGCTGGGCCAAAAACTCCAGTCCGTAAGCGCGGCCTTCGGAAACAGGTGTGGCTGGTTCATTGCCGATAATTCCATAATCTCCGCCCAGGTTGGCCAGGCTTACGGAGTCATTCGTCAGAAAAGGATAATGCCGGTAATATTTATAGAAAGCTTCCAGGGTCACTTTCGAATTCAGGGAGGTATTGTATTCCAAACCGCCAATGGCATGATTCACAGAAATATAATTAATATGGTTCTTCCGGTTTATCAATGTCTTTTGTGCATCACGGTATCCCAGTACGGTGTATGGAGGGAGTTGAAAAAAGGTGCCCGCGCTGGCATTCAAAACAAAACGGCTGGTTATCGCATACGATAGTGCGAGCCGCGGAGAAAGCTGTTGAAGCGGATTGAACATGCGCACGGAATAGTCGCTGCAATCTGTCCTCAGCCCTGCCGAAAGACTTAACCGTTCGTTCAAGACTGTTTTACTGGCCTGAATAAAAACGGAATATTTGTTAAAATTCAGTCTGCTGTTATAATCCAGCAGGACCACTCCGGAAGCTATGGAACGCTTGTTATAGGTTGAATTCAGGTAAAGTACATTTTCAAAGCCTGCACCGGCATTCAGTTTCCAGCCTCCCTCCCATCTCCAGGTGTTTTCAAACCTGAGCTTGTTTTCAATTTCCTGGGATACATAGTCGAGGTTCAGGTTATCCGGGTTGGTATCATCATTATTATAATATTTGATGGCTTGATTATGCAGTTGGTTCCGCGAAACCACCAGCGTGCTGTAACTGCGGTTCCGGAAGTGCTTCCAGGCTCCGCCCATGGTGTAGCTCCATTGGGTATTGACGGGAATATTGCCCAGGATGTATTGCTGGTATTCTGTTTTATTGGTCGATTTATTCAGCTTGAATTCATCATAAGAGCCAAGCCCGATAAAGATCAGTTCATTTCTTTTATCAAGCCTGGTCCTGACCTTGTACTGTACATCGTTGTAAACTGGTAAAAAGGGAAGTTTTAACAACTTAAACAGCCATCCGAGGTAGGATCTCCTCGCTGAAAGGATAAAGGTGGATTTCTTGCCTGCTGGGCCGTCAAGCGTAAGGCCATAATCAGAAGATCCGAGCGTCAGGGCTGTAATGATTTTCCTTTCATTTCCGTCTTTCTGCTTGAAATCAAAAACGGAACTTAAGGCATTACCCCTGTTGGCAGGGAATGCACCGGAATAAAAGTCGACTTCCCGTATAAAATTAACGTTTATCATTCCAACAGGTCCGCCGGATGAACCCTGCGTGGCAAAGTGATTGATATTGGGTACTTCAATGCCATCCAGGAAAAACCTGTTTTCGCCTGGTGAACCGCCCCGGATAATAATATCGTTACGGAAGGAAACAGTGGAAGCTACACCAGGCAGCGACTGGATGACTTTTGAAATGTCTCTGTTGCCGCCCGGGTTTCGTTCAATCTCTGCTGATCCAATGGTTCGCATACTGAGCGGACTTTCAGCCGTTTTATTAAATGATTCTGCGGTAATTTCAATTTCCCTGATCGTATCTGTTTTTTCTTCCAGCCCGATATTCACCATGACAGGACCCAGGCTTCCAACCTGGATCTCGTACAGGATTTTTTTACCGTACCCGATATAACTTACTTCCAGGTTGTACAATCCAGGCTGAAGGTTCCGGATCTCATAGAAACCATCCAAATTACTGGTGGCACCGGTTGAGGTGTTTTGTATCACCACATTTGCAAAAGGAATCGGGTTATTGTTGATGGCATTGAATATAGTGCCCTTAATCGACCCGGTTTGTGCCATCAGGTCCGAAAGTATCAGGAAAGAAAACAAGAGGAAAATGGACGAAAGTTTCATGGCAGGCAATGCTAAGGTGTAACGGTTCAGAAAAAAAACTTCTGCGGACGGGAAGGTACCTGAGCCTTATTTCATATTGTGGTAAACAGCCTGCACATCTTCATCCTGTTCGATTTTTTCCACCAGTTGAATGACCTCATCCTCCTGTTGTTCTGCCAGTGAGGTGGTTGAATTTGGAATTCGTTGCAGGGAAGCGCTTTTAACATCGATTCCCTTGCTTTCCAGTGTCTTTTGCATGGTTCCGAAATCGGCAAAATCGGTGTAGATGACTATGTCCCCTTCATCCGTAAAAATTTCCTGGAGGCCGTGATCAATCAGGTCAAGTTCCAGTTCATCTGAATCCCGACCTTCCCCGCTAATACGGAACACCCCTTTTCGTTCAAAAATGAAGTCAAGTGAACCTGTTTTACCAAGGTTTCCTTCTGCACGGTTAAAATACATCCGGATATTGGCCACCGTACGGGTTGGATTATCGGTGGCACATTCCACAAGAATAGCTACCCCGTATGGACCGTATCCTTC
>CAYWHE010000286.1:0-3716 GCA_964458125.1 uncultured Flavobacteriaceae bacterium
GCAAAGCAGGCATAAAGGCCAGGCCAGGCAAATGGCCAGGGCTGTCACATAAAATGTTCCGGCGATATAGGGTAAAAAACCGAACTCTCCCTTGAATGGTCTCCAGGATTCGGATGTCAACAAATGCCAAAGAGACTGATTTTTCAGGAGCGGCCAGGCTTTGATGAACAAGCCGGTACCGATGAACAACAGCAACAATACGCCAAAAACCGTCATGAACAGCATACAACCGTGCATGATCCTTTCCTTGAACAATCGTAGTTTCAACATGAGGTTTGGGTTGTTATGGTGCATTTACATGATCCGTTACTTCAGCCTGGATGACTCCTGCGTGACTTTTGCCGGCGACAGGTTAATGTATCCGGCTTCATTAACAAAGGCTTGTCCTGCGGATAAAACATACCGGATAAACTCCGCAGCAGCCGGGTTCTTAGGCTTGCCACGGGTGACCAGGTAAAGGTCGCGGGCCGGAGGAGCCGGGTATTTGCCTTTCGATACTGCCTGAATAAACTGCTCCATGGTGTCATAGAAATTTTCTTCCGGGTCGATTGTGCCGTTGTTGTTGATATCAATCGGCACAATGCGGACTCCATTGGTCTGTTTTCTGGTTTTGGAATCAAAAACGTATACGATATTGTTATACCCAATGGACACCGGGTCCTTTTTCACGGCCATGGCCAGGCCCGGATCGCCATAAACGCCAACCCCCAGCAAGTCTTCCTGTTTTTTGCCCAGGTAAACTGCCCATGTTTCGGCTGCACCTGCCGCATCGGAACGGGTAAAAGCATGTAGAGGAGCGGATGATTTAATGCCCGCAGCCTGACCCCAGGTTTTATCCTGTCCGGTAACCCAAATTCTGACAAAGGCGCTTTTCTTCATTCCCTTTTTCAGGATCTCAGCCTGATTGGGATGTGAATTGTTGAATGTTGGTACCACGGCATCCCGGGCAACCGCAAACGCATAGGCTCCCTTTTTAATTTCTTCCGGGTAAATTTCACGTGATACCATGGCGATATCGGCAACACCGGAAAGCACATCTGTCATTCCCTTGCCGGCGCCTCCTGCTGAAATATCTATTTTCACACCGGGATTCACTTTTTTAAACTCTTCGGCCCATTTCACCGCAAGCGGATACAGTGCAAAAGCTCCGGATATCGTCACGGTTCCGGTAACCGGTTGTATGGTATCCGGCTTCCAGGAAGTGTGAAGCATCAGGATCAGGCAAAATAAAAATAAAGTCTGTTTCATTGTCAACTTGTTTAAACTGATTAAATGATTAAAATCCGGCCTGCAACTGGATGGACAGCAGGTCGTTTTTTACCTGGAAATCGCTCCCACCCTCTTCTGTCCGGTAGGAATAATTGATGCCGATTTTAGCATACTCATTGAAAAAGAAATTCAGTCCGCCGGTATAATAAACCGTAATGTCCTTTCCCCTGGCTTTATCAGGTTCAAACTGATCGTATTTGGCGAGAAGTTGCAATCGTCCCGGCCAGACAAAAAAACCGGCCTGTGCGAAAAAACCCTCCTTTTTAATGTTCCCGTCTCCTCCGGCTATATATTCCCCTTTCAGGGTTAGTCTTTTCCAGGTGTAGCTGCATTCACCCGCATAGCGGAAACGGACAAAATTTCCCGTATCCGGTTTCAGGATGAAATTATCATAACCGTTTACATAAGCAACACCCGCATCCAGGCCTTTTATGGGGTGAAATAGCAACCTGGCCATGATATCCTTTGCCTTATTTTTATCGGTCACATTCAAACCCTGGCCATTAAAGACACCGGCATAATAATCAACCAGGTAACGGCCTTTCACTTTCAGCAGGCTTCCAAAGATCATGACCCCGATATCCCGTCCGTTGTTATTACCCAATACATCCCTTGAACGGCTGACCAGGGCCTCGGTGACCTGGGAGCGATCGATGAATTCCATTTTACCGGAAGCCATCAAGTTATCCTGGGACCAAGGCACCTTAAAGGATCCTGCCTGAAATTTCATGAAATTCCAGGGTTTGTAAACAGCATAAGCGTCCAGAATTTTCGGCTGGCCGGCCATATCAACCTGGAGGCGGTATTCCCAGGAGACATGAATATCGCCCTGAAGGTTGAGCCTGGCCCTTCGGATATCAAATCCACCGGCAGACTGACCCTGTTCAAAATGCTGGTACCGGGTTTGAATATACCCGATTAATTGCATGTTTTTGCTTAACCAGACTCCGGCCTTCTGTTTATCCCGGGAAACCTGGGCTTTGACCGCCGCTTCCGCCCTCAGGGAATCGGCTTCCTCCTGCTGTATGGCGCCTTTGCTTACCAGCAGGTTCAGTATATCATCCAGCGTCTGCGCTCTTGCGGCCGTTTGCAGTCCAAGCATAAAAATCAGGGTTAATAAGAAGCAGCGATTTATCACAGTCTATTAATTTAATATATTCTATTGATTTAGTAGATTTATGCAAAAGTAGTAAAACGATACCCATAAAAGCAACTATTTTTTCAATCTCTTCATCAATTCTGCTAACTTTACATCCATGTCCGGTTGTCAACACTGTGAAAAATCACCCTTGATGCATTGCACCTGGTTATTGCTGGCCGTTCATATCCTGTTGGTGCCGTTCATGCTGACAGCGCAGCGTCTGGACCGTTTCGGCTCCGTCAGTTCGGGGCTTTACCGTAATGGAAAGCCCGCCGGCATTGCTTACCAGCAGTACATACGCTATTTTGGTTTTGTTTCCTTGCCTGATAACGCGCAGGAATATCCGGCAGGAAGGGTTGTCAGCAGGCTTTTCTTCAGCCTGACCGATTCGGTAACGGAGTTGGGGTTACGGGTGTTGTCACCCGTTCCGCAAATGGCCTTTCCGGACAAAGGAGACCTGGTTTCGGAAAATTATTTCCCGAATGAAAAGGACAAGGCCCGCTTTTTTAATCCACAGCTACGTCTTTACCTGGCCCGTCCAAACCCGCAACTTCCTGCAGGGCAGGCGGAAGATTGGATACTCCTTGCTGAAAACGACAACAGCCGGGAACTTCCCATGCAACCTGACGGAAAATACGGAAATTCACTTATCCGGCTCTATGACAAAAAAGATCCTTTGAAAAAAAGTATTGCAGCCGGCACCTATAAAATTGAATTGTGGAATGCGGATTCAACCCTATGCTCCGGCAGTTATATTGTTGAAGCGGGATGTATTTCGGATTTGCCGGTGATGAAATGGAAGGAGTAAAACAGTGTCCCTCCAAAGGAAAATGGCCGTTTTCAATTTCCGATTATATGCAAAATAAAGTTCTAAGCTCAGGGTCCGATGTCCACGCTTTATAGTTACCATAATTGATTCAGGAACATCGTTTCGAACGGCATTTTAAAATCCGGATCGTGATATTTATTGGTTATATTGCCTATTTTGCGCAGGTAACAGGATTTAGGAGATTGTAAAATATTTACATTTCACTTACCCGCGTCCATTATCTTTCTATCTTTGAAAATCATTCAATATTGTCCGATTAAAATATATTTAAACAATAGTGATTTCGTATATAATTTAATTTTGTTACTTTTATACTTGAACAAAAAGTAACCATCCCTATAAACTGTAAGTTGGGACTTATTGATTATTAATACATATGAACAAAAGCTATTTAATAAATCCTTACTTACAGTAAATCGGGACAAGGCTGCACTGAAAAAGCTAAAATTTTGCCCTCCACGCACAAAGAATTAGTTA
>CAYWHE010000287.1:0-3678 GCA_964458125.1 uncultured Flavobacteriaceae bacterium
CCGGAAGCCGGCCTGTCGGTGTCATGAAGTCGCGGGCGCCTGTATGGAGAGGCAGGGCTTTCCTTTCGTACCTGAGGTGCTGCCAGGAGGATTAGTCATCTTAAACCTGACAAACCACCGGTATAAAACAGGCTGGAATTTTTAACTGCCACGGGCTTTCAAACACCCAAAAATCAAGAGGGAGATTTTTCCTTCGGAGCGGTCAGGAATTTCTCCAGACCAACACGATGCCCGGTCAAACCGCCACAACCTGCAAGGCTGATTGAATCCGTGACAGGGTTTCTGTTTGGCCTAAAAGTTCAGTCATGGGAAAGAGATCCACCCCTGCAGGCTGACCGCTGATCAGCACCCGGAACAGCTGCAGGACATCGCCGGCTTTCAGGCCGCAGGCCGCCGCCGTTTCCTTAAGCGTATTTTCTACCGTTTGAGCGGTAAAATCAGGAAGCCTGGAAATTTTTTTCTGAAGTTTATCAAAGAAGGCGCCCATTTCCGGTTTCCACCGTTTGCTGATGACAGCCTGGTCGTAAGAGGCCGGAGGCAGGAATAAATAGCGCCCGCCGCTGATGAATTCCTGTTCAAACTGAACCCGGTCCTTTAAAAGCTGTACGCATCGTATAAGGAAAAGGTTACTCAGCCTGCTGTCCCCGTCCGGCAGCTGAAAAGCTTCTTTGGCTGTTTTCCCGAGGCGGCTGGCCAGTTCGTGTTCATCCTGTTTGCGGAGGTACTGCCCGTTGAACCATTTTGTTTTTTCGGGATCAAAACGCGCTCCTCCTTTATGAACATGCTCAAAGGAAAATGCCCGCGCCAGTTCATCCAGGGAAAAAAGCTCCTGTTCCGTACCCGGGTTCCAGCCCAGCAGGGCCAGCATGTTGATGAAAGCTTCCGGATAATAACCCTTTTCCCGGTAGCCGGAAGAAATCTCGCCCGTGAGGGGATCTTTCCATTCCAGGGGAAATACGGGAAAGCCGAGCCGGTCACCGTCCCGTTTACTGAGTTTGCCGGTACCTTCCGGTTTCAGCAACAGGGGCAGGTGGGCATACAGGGGCATTTTTTCGGTCCATCCCAGGAACTGATAGAGAAGAATATGGGCGGGTGCGGAGGGCAGCCATTCTTCACCCCGAATGGCGTGCGTGATTTCCATGAGGTAATCATCAACCATATGGGCGAGGTGGTAGGTGGGCATGCCGTCCGATTTCAGCAATACTTTATCATCCACGGCGGAGGTATGAAACACGACTTCGCCGCGTACCAGGTCATGAAACCGCACCTCCTCATTTTCCGGCACCAGAAGCCTGATGACGACCGGCATACCCGATTTTATTTTTTGCTCCGTTTCTTCCCGGGAAAGGGAAAGGGAGTTCTTCATCATCAGCCGCGTGGAGGCGCCATAGGAAAAGGAGGAGCCTCCAGCTTCGGCTGTTTTACGGGCGGCATCCAGTTCCTCCGTGGAGTCAAAAGCATAGTAGGCATGACCTGAATCCAGCAGTTGACGGGCAACTTTTTTGTAAATCCCGAGTTGCATTCGTTCGCTTTGCCGGTAAGGTGCATGGGGTCCTCCGGCACCCACCCCTTCATCAATGGTAATTCCGCACCACTTCAGGGCTTCCAGGATATACTCCTCCGCACCGGGAACAAAGCGCGTCTGGTCGGTATCTTCGATGCGAAGTAAAAAATCGCCGTGATGGTGACGGGCAAACAACCAGGCAAACAGAGCGGTTCGTACCCCTCCCATATGCAGGGGGCCGGTTGGACTGGGCGCGAACCGCGTACGGACTTTTCGTTCCATGGAAGACATCAATCAGGAGACATCAAAGGTAAAGAATTACAAAAAGCGCGTTGAAAAAAAGGTTACGCACAGGAGCTTCTTATTTCATTAGTTTCTTCAGGATGGAGAACCCGAGACGGACGGCCATGAGCCAGCCGCCTTTGGTGAACAGGCCGCCCAGGTTTTTCAGGGTGAGTTTATTTCCCTGGCCGGCTTCGGAAAAGGTATTGACCAGCTGGCCCATGCTCAGCAGATTGAAAAGATGTTCCACTTTGAAGACCTGTTTGAGAGCCGGGAGAAGAATAGTGTTTACGGTGATGGAAACGGCATGGGTACGCAACCGGTCGAAATGCTGTTCGAGCTGCGTTTCGGAATTTTTACATGCCAGCAAAAGCTTTTCCTTTTCCAGCAGGAGCGAGTCGAGGTTATGGATTCGGGTTCCGGTTCCGGCTTTCATTTTCAAAAAGAATTACAATCATTTTATTGATGATCACCTTTTCAAACAGGGATTTGCGGAAGATCAGAACGATTAGCAGCAGGAGCAGGTAGAACCCGGCCACGATGCCAAATCCGGCAATAGGGCTTCCGGAAATGTGGCCGATATACAATCCGGCCGCCACGCTTCCGAAAACGGAAAAGAACATGACCAGGATGGTGATGAGGAGCCCGGTGATCAGGGAGGCGGATACTCTGGCTATTTTTTCATAGCTGCTTATCCTGAACAGTTCAATTCGCAGGCGGATATAGGATGAAAACTCCTCCTTCAGATCCCGGATAAAATCTTCTTTCTTTTCTTCCATGAAGCCCTATTTGAATGGCTGCTCGTTGATGATGGATTCGGCCTTGTTTTTCAGATCGTCTATGATTTCCCTGCCTTTTTCCAGTTCATCTTTCAGGGAGTCCTTTACTTTACGGGCGGCGTTTTTAATTTTTTCTTTATTTTCATCGGAAGACAGCAAATAGCCGATGGCTGCGCCTGCTGCAGCGCCCAATGCAAATGTGAGAAAGAGTTTAGAGTTTTTAGACATGACACCTGGTTTAAACTTCAAAGATACGTCATGCGGATGGAAAATGAAAAGTATTTACCTTTCACCCGTCATATCCTTTCATGAGAGTTGTCATACAGCGGGTACGCGAAGCGTCGGTGTCCATTGGCGGCCGGGTTCATGCCGTCACGGGGCAGGGCATGTTGATCCTCCTGGGCATGGAGCAGGCCGATGAAGAGGGGGATGTTCTGTGGCTATGCGCAAAAATTCCAAAGTTGCGTATTTTTAACGACGATGCCGGCGTGATGAATCTTTCCCTGGAAGATATTCGGGGCGAAGTATTGGTGGTCAGCCAGTTTACGCTTCATGCAGGCACCAAAAAGGGAAACCGCCCGTCTTACATCAGGGCTGCGCGGCCGGAAAAGGCCCAAAAACTATATGACAAATTTATTGAGACACTTGCCCCGATGCTTCAAAAGCCCGTCAGAACGGGCGTTTTTGGTGCCGACATGCAGGTCATGCTGGTCAATGACGGACCGGTAACAATCCTGATGGACAGCAGGCTAAGGGAATGAATGCACCTGCAAGTGGTCCATAGCTGGCTGGGCTTTTTTTAATACAGGGGATGATTTTCGTTTTTGTTTCTGAAAAAGCATTAATTTCGCCGACCTTTGTCAGGTAATGCCCGGGTGGCGGAATTGGTAGACGCGCTGGTCTCAAACACCAGTAGGTTCACCCCTGTGTCGGTTCGAGCCCGACCCCGGGTACAGGGCTGAAAAGTCGCAATGTTAGAAGCGCTGTCCCGATAGCTATCGGGATCAAACACCAGTAGGTTCACCCCTGTGTCGGTTCGAGCCCGACCCCGGGTACAAGGCTGAAAAGTCGCAATGTTAGAAGCGCTGTCCCGATAGCTATCGGGATCAAACA
>CAYWHE010000288.1:0-3642 GCA_964458125.1 uncultured Flavobacteriaceae bacterium
GTGGACGTATGTCGTATAAGGCCCCTTCTCCCATGACCAGTTCTCCGCCGGTGATTTCCACTGAATAATCCGGTGTGAACTTGCCATTCAACGGAATTATAACGCTTTGGGCAATGGTCAGCGAAATGGCTAAAACCTTGCTTTGATCGTTATAGTCATAAAACCCAGCCGGGTATTTTATTTCAAGCATGTCCTCAAGGGCTTTCCCGTCATGGTTATACGTTGCGTTTATGGCTTTGTCATTATCGCAACAGGCGGATACGAACAAATTCATGGTACCGGTGAGCGTGCAGCTATTGGTTAGGTTGTTAAATACTTCAACGGTAAGCTGATGGTTGCCATGCTGAAGCGATCCACCGCTATAGGAATAGGCGCCATCGGTCGGCCCTGAAACTGAATTGTCCAGTGTCCAGGTGAACGTATAGTCGCTTGGATTCGAAACCTGCATATACTGATCCAGGCTAATTTCCAGTGGTTCGTTTTCACACATCACCGTGTCAGATGGTAAATTGAATGGCAGTGGATCAAGCAGTCCGGACAATGTCTCGGTCGCCGCGCATTGGTAGTCTGGCGAGGTAAATGTAAAGGTACCATATAAAGTATACGTGGTATTATGTAACGGGTTTACCGTTATTGAATTATTGACGCCATTGGGAATACCATCGCCATCGGAATTGATCCAGTCATAGAAAATAACCGGTTGACTGCATGCCGGGTCTGAGGTATAGCCCGCCGTGAGCGTTACCGGATTACCCGGACACCAGGGCAGGGATGACCCCGGGGTTACATTAACCTCAACAGGCGGAAAAACATCAACGCTTACGGTGGCTGTGGCCGTGGCCGTAGACAAACAGGTGTTTGTAACCGATACAGTGTAAACCGATGTGGACGGGCTGCAAGGACTGGCCGCATACACCGGTGTTACCACTACCGTGGGTTGCCCTTCGCTGTTTGAGATCAGGCCGTTGCCATCGTACCATCCGTCAATGCTCCATGTAGGTTCGGTTGGTGTCAGCAAACTCAATGTTACAGGATTTCCTTCACATATTTTTACGGCCGAAGCTGAAGCTGATAACACAGGTATCTGACAGGAATAGAGCCTGGCTATTGAATAAGGTGGAAGGTGGATATAAGTCGAATTATTGATGATTCCGGGAACAAGTCCTTTCTCATCATGCAGAAATACATCCTGGCTGATTTGTGGCACCGTCTCTTCAGCGTCAAAACAGGGAACGGAATACCCGTTTGAAGCCCCTCCGGCTACAAAATATGCCGGTAAAGCATGAGGCAGTTGAGAGGGTTGAATATTATTCAACCCTATATTGGAAATGTCAAAGCTGTTGAAACCGGCAAAAACGCCCATTGATGGAGCATTTAACCGAATAGTCACATCCTGATCGCTTAGATTCAACAGGATACCCTGCTTTTTTGAAGTATTGGAGGGGGTTGCCTGATCATTGAACACCCAGCCGTACAGGCCATTAAAATTATGCTGGCCTGCAGATCCAATGGAAATATTATTGGTAAATTGCAGTTGACAGGCATAGTTCGCGTTTTTAATAGCCTTACCAATATGTTTCATGGCATGACCTAATGCAGTATACTGATCCGTGGCTGCTGGAAGCCCCAGATCAAGTTCATTGAAAGGAAACTGATGCCGGGATTCTTCCACTTCTTTCTCGTTGACAAATCCCCCAACGTCATCAAAGATGTCCCCCCAAATGCAGTTGCTCCATTGGGTAAACTGGGTGACCAACGTAATATCGGGACTCTCCAGGTAAAGCAACGTTTGAAGAGCGGTGAACAAGCCTGAGGACCATGAGCCGTGAACCATCCAGCCATATTGCGTTTGTCCATTAACCTTGCCATATACAGCGGTTTCATCCATACCATATTCGGTAAGCCATATTTCATAATTCCGGCCGGGATACAGGTTCTTGATTTGGGTCATTTCATCATCAAACAGGCATAATGTATTATTTATGGATGTATTAATGCTTCGGTAGGGGGTACTAAATACCTTATTGAAATCTGCATCCACATCACCAGGTATTGTTGAAAATGGATATGAAATCTTGTGGATATATTGGTGGATAATCATGGCATCAGGTCCATCCTGCTGACCGCTGGCTGTCTCAAGGTCCTTCAAGCGTGTTACCAAACCCTCATTCCATGAATTTTTTCTCGGATCACTACTATCGTTGTTTGCTGCACATACCCCGATTATTGCATCGGGAAAAACTTCACGTATACGTTGAGTCCAGATGTAAACCTTGTCGGCATACTCCTTTCCTGTCGGAAAAACAAGTGCATTGAGGCCATGGTTGGGCAGATATAACTCCGTTCCCAACTCGACATATTTTACCGGAATGTTGAGTTCACGGGCTCTCATCAACAAAGCTAATTGATAATCCAGGTCAGAGGAGGTTATATTTATTTCAAATAATGGAACTGCTCCCGTATAGTCCAAAGCGTTTTTAAAACGATCAAAGGTTACATCATAAACACTGGGGTCTGGATCATAAATGTTTAAATACCCGTAATAATCATCGCGAAGGTATTGGTTGTGCTGAGCCAGATGTTCATCGGAAAAAAACCATCCGTTTTTCCAGTCAAAGAAATTGCCCGGACCACCTGCATTGAAACGGATTACCGAAGGAAAAAGTCCCCGATAATTCTCAATAAGAGCTAAATTCTCATTTCCCGAATGATCTTTAAAGCGCCAGTCGTGATCACGGTTATGGAATATATTTTTTCCGTTTATACCGAAAAAATGATCCAGGCTTCTTGAATTGCTGGCTAAACCAGGCCAAATAATTTTATAAGGATAGCCTAAAGCAACCTGGAACTGTTGAACGGAGGTGCGGGCAGCTTCTACCATTCCGGAAATGCTTCCACTTATTGCGCTATGTCCCAAATCTTCCCACAAATCTCCATTCCACCGGGTTACTTTAACCAGACTGGTATCCATCAGCGCGCAATAGGCCGTATCCCAGCCCAGGCTTACATATACCGAATCGATTCCGCTTACCTGGCTAAGCTGCCAGTAATAACAGTCAAAGATATGCTGTATGGTTTCTTCCATCGTGTCGCCCAAAGATTGACCGGTATCAAAATACTCGGCCCTAAACGCATTGTTGCTGCCCGAAGAAGCTGAAATCCCTACCGGGTTATACCGGGTCCCTTTTCCCACTGGAAAACTGAATTCGCTGTTTCCCTTTTTTATTACCGGCCCGCTGATAAAAGACTGGTTGGAGGCTCCGCTGCAGGAACTTCCCGCTGCAAAGGCGAGAATATGCGTGGTGTCAGTTACCAAAATTCCGCTGACAAATTCCAGGGTGCCCGTGATGGTTACGGGGGCTGCAAGGGTGAGCGTGCCGCCGTTTTTTTCCAGCACCATGCTTTTGACAGGCAAAGTGGTTGCGCCGGAAATGAGCTGGTTACCCGTACCGTTTATTGTCATCGTACCGTTTCCCTGGCTGAAGTCCACATTGATGCCATTAAAATAAAGGTTGTTCTTATACTGGCTCATTTCCACCGTACAGGGGTAATACCGGGCACTTCCGGCATTGATGGTCACCGAATCTTCATACACATCGCCCAGTGAGGTTTGCATAAACACATGTCCCGAACCGCTGTTGG
>CAYWHE010000289.1:0-3519 GCA_964458125.1 uncultured Flavobacteriaceae bacterium
CTTGACTTTTACCAGGACAAAGTCCGAAGTGAAAGTCTTAGTCGAATGAATCCCGTCTCGCCTCAGGCGAGACGGGATCTGTTCAATACGCCGTTGCTTGCGGCGGAATTTTTCAATTCGACTTGACTTTTACCAGGACAAAGTCCGAAGTGAAAGTCTTAGTCGAATGAATCCCGGTCGCGAAGCGAATCGGGATCGGTTCACTACCCGGCTTCTTGCAGCGGGATCGGGTTCCAGCGCTTGCCCCGGGTTTCATACCCTTGATTTTAACAGGCGATACCCATTTACAACCAGTCACTTCATCCAGATCAGTTTCCTCCTGATTTTGTATTCCTTATCCTGAACTTCCAGCACGTATACGCCATTCGATGCAGGCCAGTGCCAATGTTCCTGAGGCCCTGCCAGCCTTCGTTTCAGCACCAGGCGACCGGCAAGGTCATAAGCAGAGATCAGCATTCCTGCATGACCGCCTGTTAATATCAGGTCATTCCCCCCGGAACCGGGATAAGCTAAAAATTCATTCAAAATAATTTCATCGGATGTACCGGTAGTAAAGGACCAGGAGGATGTCGCACAACCATTACTGTCGGTTACGATGACAAAATAATCTCCGGACTGCTGTATTACCAGCCAGGAATTGGTAGCCCCGGGAAGGATGCCGGAATTCAGGTACCATTGATAGGCAAATGACGGAGTGCATATCAGCGTATCATCATGAAGGCTGATGACCGGTACGGGAGGGTTTTGGAATTCAATAATAAACCCATGTAACGTCAGGCTGTCGCATCCTGCCGCTGAACATGCCATCAGCGAGACGTCAAAACTGCCAAAGCTGTTGTAGCAGATGCCAACCGGGTTTTGCTGGTTACTGGTTGACGGTACGGCCCCTGGGAAGGACCATTGCCAGGATGTGGGGCTGTTGGTGGACAGATCATAAAAATCAATGCATTGCTTTCCGCAAAACACGGTATCGGAACAGGCAATCTGAACAGGACTGATGATCGTGGTGGTATCTTCATATTTGATCATCCAGAAATCATAACCACCCCTGCAGTCCTGGGTTTTTTCACCGCCGGAACCTGCCGATGTGTAATTGGCAAAGACGTAACCTCCGTCAGAGGTTGAACAGGCAATGCCCGTTTCATCATGACCGTTGGTCAGCACGGTTTTATCCCACTGCTTCCATCCCAGTGAATCGGTTTTTAAAACCCAAATTTGTTCCATGCCCAGGTTGTTTTCGGTTTTATCTCCACCCTGGTTGGAATAGGATGTACCCGTTACCAGGAATCCTTTTTCTTTGGTCTGAAAAACATTTCCCATGAGATCATCATTTCCGGTTCCCCCATAGTCCCGGTCCCATTGCTTCATTCCGGTTGAATCCAGCTTAACCATCCAGAAATCCCGGTTGCCCTGGCTGGCCTGGGTTTTATCCCCGCCTGCTCCGGAAATTGAAATCCCCGCCAGTATGAAACCGCCGTCCTGCGTTTGCTGCAGCGAGGCGAGCTGATCATCGAGGGTACCCCCGAAATTCTGGTCCCATAGCTTGTTGCCCGAAGAATCGGTTTTCAACACCCAGTAATCGGATGAATTGCCGCTACTGTCCAAATTAGCCTGGGATTTATCGCCACCGGCTTGCGAACGTGAATAACCTCCCAACAGGAAACCCCCATCCATGGTTTGTTGAAGGGCCGTCAGCCTGTCTTCCTGGAAACCTCCATATACACGGTCCCATAAGGCATTGCCCATGGAATCGGTTTTGACGAGCCAATAATCAGCAGTTATGCCGGATGTATCAAGAGCCTGCTGGGTTTTGTCTCCACCGATACCCGAATAAGAAAGCCCGCCAAGGAGGTATCCCCCATCACTGGTTTGCTGAAGCGCAAAAAGCATATCCGAACCGGTTCCGCCAAAAACCTGATCCCATTCCAGGTTGCCGGAAGAATCGGTTTTCAGGATCCAATAATCCGCCGTGTTACCCGTGCTGTCCCGGTTATCCTGAGTTTTATCACCGCTCAGGCCGGACCTGGAGAATCCTCCCAGGAGATACCCCTGGTCACGTGTTTGGCAAATGGAATACAATTCATCATCACCGGTTCCGCCAAAAGTTTTATCCCAGATTTTGTTTCCGGCAGCATCTGCTTTGACGATCCAGTAGTCCCAGTTCCCCTGAGCGGCAGTGGTTTTATCTCCACCCACGCCTGATTTGGAGAACCCGCCGAGGATGAATCCTCCATCCCGTGCCGGATGAAAACAGGATAGTTTATCTCCCAAAGTTCCTCCGAACCGGCTGTCCCATTGTTTAACCAGCGGATGCTGGGCACGGGAAAATTGCACCAACAGCAATACCGGTAATAAAAGGATTATTTTTTTCACCTAGTAAAGATATAAATTGATGCTTTACATCATGAAAAAAGCTTCCGGGAAACCGGCCTTCAAACCATGTCCAAACGGAAAATCCTGTTTTTTTATATCTTTACATCACTATCTTTGACGCGGAATAGACATGGGACCTTCAGCACTGATTCTTTTGACCCTTTGCGGGATCTTCTTTGCGGGAGCGGGCATCCTGTTGTCGAAAGCGGTGGCTAAAAGTTCCTACAATCCCCTCAAGGGAGAAACCTATGAATGCGGCATCCCAACCACCGGCACCTCCTGGATTCAATTCAACGTAGGATACTATCTTTTCGCCCTGATCTTCCTGATTTTTGACGTCGAACTCGTGTTCATGTATCCCTGGGCCGTAGCCGTTAAATCGGTCGGCATGGCTGCATTTTTTGAGATTGTGGTGTTCCTGCTGATTCTGTTTATGGGATTGCTTTATGCCTGGAGGAAAGGAGCGTTGAAATGGATGTGAAAGAACCGGATAAGATGCGGCAGCCGATGGAGTTTCCAGGCCAGGTACACCCGACCGCGGACGGAGGTATCCTGCTCACCAAGCTGGATGAGGCCATCAACTGGGCCCGGTCCAATTCCCTTTGGCCCCTGGTGTTTGGTACCAGCTGCTGCGCCATTGAAATGATGGCCGCCGCTGATGCCAAATACGACTGGTCGCGCTTTGGTTTTGAGGTGGCCCGTGCCACACCGCGACAGGCCGACCTGATCATCGTGGCCGGAACCATTGTGATGAAGATGGCTCCTGTTCTAAAAAGGCTTTACGACCAGATGGCCGATCCCAAATACGTTATCGCCATGGGCGCCTGTACGATTTCCGGGGGGCCCTTCTTTTACAATACCTATTCCGTGGTGAAAGGGGTTGATCATGTCATACCGGTTGATGTGTATATTCCCGGTTGCCCGCCAAGGCCCGAGGCCTTGTTGCATTCCATGATCACCCTCCAGGAAAAAATAAAAAACGAACCTTATTTCAGGAAGTCCGGGGAGGAATCCAGATGACCCATGAAGCACTGAAACAGGAGATCACGCGTTTGCTTCCCGTTGCCGTTTTCGAGGATGGCGGTGAGTTTCTGAATGTGCTCATCCCTGCTGACGAGCTCATTCCCCTGCTTACCTCCCTCCGGG
>CAYWHE010000290.1:0-3422 GCA_964458125.1 uncultured Flavobacteriaceae bacterium
ATGTTTAAAAATCAGTTTCACACTGCGACAATTGGGGTATTTTTGTTTTATAAAAGGCCTCGTAATGTTTGTTTATTTCCGGGTCGTAAGCATTCAGATAGCCTGCGCCCTGGTGTGGCTGACAGCCCATGTCGGCGGCACCCTGCACATTGTTCTGCCCGCGGAGCGGGTTCACGCCTACACCCCTTCGGCCAATGTTGCCAGTAATCATGGCCAAATCGGAAATCAGCATCACGGTATACGAACCCTGCGTATGTTCGGTAACGCCAAGACCATGGAAGGACATGGCATTGGGCGACTTGGCATAGGCCAGGGTGGCTTCCCTCACCAGCTGCCTGTTCACGCCGGTCACCTGCTCCATTTCATCCAGGTTCAGTTTCAGGATATGATCTTTAAAAGCTTCATAGCCTTCCGTCCGTTCATTTATAAAATTCTCGTCTTCCAGGTGTTCGCTGATGATAAAATAGAGCATCATGTTCAGCAGGGCCACGTTGGTGCCCGGGCGCAAGGCCAGGTGATAGGTGGCATAGCGGGCCAGCTCGGTTCTCCTGGGATCAATGACGATCATGGTTTTGCCTTTCATGGCAAACTGTTTCAGTTTGGCACCGGTCACCGGGTGGGCATCGGTTGGATTGGCGCCGATCACCATTACGCAATCCGTGTACTTCAGGTCGACTACGGAGTTGGTGGCCGCACCGGTTCCAAAGGCCCGCTGCATGCCGAACGCCGTCGGGGAATGACAAACCCGCGCACAGGAGTCGATGTTGTTGGTGCCCACCACCGCACGGATGAATTTCTGCATGAGATAGTTTTCCTCATTCGTACACCGGGCTGAAGAGATCCCCGAAACAGCATCAGGTCCATACCGGTGAATGATATTTTTCAGCTTGTCTGCGATGAAACCATAAGCCTCATCCCAGGAAACCGGTTCGAGTTTACCGTTCTTACGAACCAACGGTGTGCGTATACGATCCGGGTGGTTGTAAAAGGAAAAGGCATAGCGTCCCTTCAGGCAGGTATGGCCCTCGTTGACTTCCGCATCGTATGGGGCCTGTATGGATTTTACCCTGCCGTTGACGACAGCCACATCCAGGTTACAGCCGACCCCGCAATAGGTGCAAACGGTTCGCACTTTTTTGTCGGCCACCACCGATTTGGATTCAAATACATCGGAGATGGCCGAGGTGGGACAGGCCTGTGCGCAGGCCCCGCAACTCACGCAATCGGATTCAAAGAAGGAATTGTTGTAGCTTTTTATGATATGGCTGTCGAAACCCCTGCCGGCCATGTTCAGCACCAGTTCTCCCTGTACTTCATCGCAGGCCCTCACACAGCGGAAGCAGTTGATGCATTTGGACAGATCGGAGGTCATGTAAGGGTGGCTCAGGTCCTTCTTCCTGTCCAGGTGATTTTTTCCGGCCGGATAACGCACATCGCGCACGCCCACCCGCGCTGCCACCGTCTGCAGCTCACAATTGTTGTTCACTTCACAAGTCAGGCAGTCCAGGGGGTGATCGGTGAGAACCAGTTCGATGATATTCTTCCTGAGGTTCCGGATACGGTCACTATCGGTATAGATATACGAATTGGGGATGACGGGTGTATGGCAGGACGCCTGCACCTTTGCAGGGCCGTTGTGAACCAGCGCCACATCCACGCTGCACACCCGGCAGGAACCGAAGGGTTCGAGGTTGGGCGCATCGCAAAGCGTAGGCACAAAATCCCGGCCCAGGTGGCGCCTGACGAATTTTAATATCGTTTCACCCGGAAGGACGGGATATAACGTATCATTGATATAAGCGGTGACGGACATATGGCTTATTTTTCAAAATAGGAAGATAATTCATCGTTGAAATACTGCAAGGCATTTTTTACGGGAAGCGGGAGGCCGCCTCCAAGTGCACAGAGCGAACCCGTTTCCAGGGTTTCAAGCAGATCATTCATCAGGGCCCTGTTCATTTTATAACCGCTGTTCCTGGCCTTGTCAATCATTTCATAACCCCGGGTGGAACCCAGCCGGCAGGGAAAACACTTTCCGCAGCTTTCATGTGCCGTAAACCGGAACAGGTGTTCGATATAGGCGATGAGGGGAAAGTTTTCCGGAATGCAGACAATGGATGCATGACCCAGCAGGAAGCCTTCCCGTGAAAAGGAATCGAAATCGACGGCAAGGGAATCAATTTTGCTCACCGGCACCAGTCCGCCCAGTGGGCCGCCGATATGCATGGCTTTGACCGGCACGCGGAATCCACCACCCAGTTCATCCACCACCACCCGAAGCGGTGTTCCCATATCCGCTTCGTACAGGCCCGGTCGTTTGAAATGACCATCCAGGGACAATAATTTGGTGCCCGGTGACCTGGCCGTGCCGATGGCCGCAAAAGCTTTTCCCCCGTGCCGCATGATCCAGGGCAGGTTGGCCAGGGTCTCCACGTTGTTAACCACGGTCGGTTTGTTAAACAGTCCCTGTTGGGTAGGGTAGGGAGGACGCACCCGGACTTCAGGGCGCTGCCCTTCAATGGATGAGAGCAGTGCTGTTTCTTCTCCGCAGATATAGGCGCCCTTGGCCTCGATAATTTTTATGTCAAACTGAAAATCGCTTCCTTTCACCGGTACACCGATAATTTTTTCAGTGCGGAGATGATCCAGGGCTTCTTTCATAACCGTAATGGACTCGGGGTATTCACCGCGTATGTATACGACACCGTAGCGGGCCCCTGTCATGTAACCGGCCAGCATCATGCCCATAATCAGGGCATGCGGGCGCTGTTCCAGGATGTAACGGTCGGAGAAAGCTCCGGGGTCACCTTCATCGGCATTGCAGACAATGAATTTGGTATCACCGGCTGTGTTCCGGCAGGATTCCAGTTTAAACGCCATGGAAAAGCCTGCCCCGCCGCGGCCCCGCAGCCCTGACTCCTTCAACTGGGCCAGTAACTGCTCCGGTGTTCTCGTCAAGGCTTCTTTGAAAATACCGTAATACGCCTGGAGGTCACCCGTTTCCGAGGTCAGGATGGGAGTGCCTTTAAAGCCGCTATGATAATGCTCGGCAGAAATTGATTTTTTCTCTTTAATGGCCGGAAGTTGTTCGGCATCCATCCCGGAATAATTACGGCCGCCGGTATGAAAGGCGGAATTTTCATGACATCGTCCAAGGCAGCACATTTCCCCGATTTCATCCTTTAAAAAATGTTTCTCCAGTCCGGCCCGCAGTTTGTCCTGGGTTCCTGCCGTCAGGCAGGCGCTGCCGTTGCAGATGTAAACCTTCTTCCCTTTGTTTTCCGGTTTGAGGAAATCATAAAAGGAAACGGTGCCATAGAGGGATGCTTTCCCCATGAGGTATTCATCCCTTAGTTTTTCCAGGTCGCCGGTTGAAGGAGTTCCGTCTTTACCTGCGGCCTGTCCTAATTTTTCGAAAAGGT
>CAYWHE010000291.1:0-3414 GCA_964458125.1 uncultured Flavobacteriaceae bacterium
GGGCCGCATTCATCCCGCCCCTGCCGCCAAGGCTGCCCGGGATCAGAAGCCTGCGGTTACCTTACCGCTAAACCGGGACATGCTAAACCGGTTTTTCCGTCCAGTCCCCATGCTGTTTGATCAGTTCAATGAGGGCGTCCACGGCGCGGTCCGAATCTATGCTGCGTTGCACCACTTCCTTTCCCTTATACAGGGTAATTTTTCCCGCACCAACGCCCACATAGCCGTAATCGGCATCGGCCATTTCGCCCGGACCGTTGACGATGCAGCCCATGATGCCGATTTTAATTCCTTTGAGATGACCCGTTCGCGCCCTGATCCTGGCCGTGGTTTCCTGCAGGTCGAACAGGGTGCGGCCGCAGGAGGGACAGGATATGTATTCGGTTTTGGAGATGCGCTGCCGCGTGGCCTGCAGGATGCCGAAAGCGGCGCTGTTTACCGCCTGCAGCGGAACCTGTTCCGGCGCCCGGAGCCAGATGCCGTCTCCGAAACCATCCAGGAACAAAGCGCCGCAATCCGTTGACGCCTGCAGCAAAAAATCCTCCGGAGCGGCATGCTCATACGATCTTTTCACGATGACCGGACTGGTCACGCCTTTCAGCATCAACTCCAAAAACATCCTCCGCTGTTCGGCCATGCCGTGCGCGTTGGACGTCTCCAAAACCAGCACAACGGTGTGATCCAGCGCGGTGAGCTCAAAGGCAGCATCCTGAAACAGGGTGTCGGCATCCAGGGTGACAAAATTCAAAACGGGCGACCTTTCCTTCGACCCGGACCAGGAGGAGCCCGAAAACAGGGGATAATACCGGTTTTTATTTTCGAGGCGGTTCCATTCCGGGGCGTCCAGGATCAGCCCCAGCGTACCGGGAATTTCAAAATCAATTTTATTTTTTCCCAGGTAAACGTAATCACAGGCCTGGTCGCTGAGGTTCCATTTATCAAGAGAAACGGAATACCGGTACCCCGCAGGCAACAGGGAGGCCGGTTTTATAAGGGGCATGCGGGAAAAATCGGCCACGACACGCGGGGGCTGGTGACCGCCGAAATTGCCCTGTTCCCGGGTTTTTCTCCGGTTGTATTCACAGGGATGGTACCCGGCCCTGTCCAGGGATTCCGGGGATACAACCGGCGGAATGGGACGGTGCTGCGGGCGGGCGGCGTAACGCGCGACCAGGGCCCTGGCCACCGGAATTTCAAACTCCGGGTCCTCGGTCAGCGAAACCCGGATGGTGTCGCCGATGCCGTCTTCGAGCAGGGCGCCGATGCCCACGGCGGATTTAATCCTTCCGTCCTCGCCGTCGCCGGCCTCCGTAACGCCCAGGTGTAAGGGATAATTCATGCCGGCTTCCTTCATTTTGATAACCAGCAGGCGGTAGGCCTGTACCATCACCAGGGTATTGCTGGCTTTCATGGACAGCACGATGTTGTGGAAAGCGTTGTCTTCACAGATACGCAAAAACTCCAGCGCCGACTCCACCATCCCCAGCGGGGTGTCGCCGTAACGGCTCATGATCCGGTCGCTCAGGGAACCATGGTTGGTGCCGATGCGCATGGCAGTGCCGTATTCCCTGCAGATTTTCACCAGCGGCGTAAAGCGCTGCCGGATCCTATCCATCTCGGCATGGTAAGCCGCATCGGTGTACCCGATATTCTCGAATTTCTTCTTATCGGCGTAGTTACCGGGGTTTACCCGCACCTTCTCCACGATACGGGCGGCCAGTTCGGCGGCATTGGGCGTGAAGTGAATGTCGGCGATCAATGGCGTCCGGTACCCGCGGGCCCTCAGTTCTTTTTTGATTTCGGCCAGGTTCTGAGCCTCCTTCAGGCTGGGAGCCGTTATCCGGACATACTCGCAGCCCGCCTCTATCATACGGATGCTCTGGGCCACCGTCGCGGCCGTATCCATCGTATCGGTGGTGGTCATGCTTTGCACCCGGATGGGATGATGCGCGCCGAGAGGTACATCTCCGACGGTGACCTCCCGCGTGACCAGGCGCTCATAGCGGGTCAGGCTGTTGCAGTATAAAGGGGCGGATGTGGTAGTTTCCATCGGCGGCAGGCGCGGCAAAGGTAGAGAATTTATACATCGGGCCACCAGCCGCCGCATGCCGTCGGACAAAAGACGCTCATTCACAGGAAGTTGAAACAAAACCGAACCCGGGACGGCTTTTGCCGTTAGAAAGAAAGCCTTGGGGATTTAAGCAAAAAAAAGTATGTTTGCGCCCTTGTAAATGGTCGCGTGGCCGAGCGGTTAGGCAGAGGTCTGCAAAACCTTGTACAGCAGTTCGATTCTGCTCGCGACCTCGGAATGGGAGATTCCCGCCAACGAAACCTGGTAAACGATTGATTACCAGGTTTTGTGTTTTCAGACATTTTGTTAAAAGCAAGTCGGAAAGCCCATTGGTTTCACCTTTTGTTTCACCTGCCTGGTAAAATGTCCTTGCCGACGGCAAAATTCCGGGCAGGCATTCGAAGTATTTCGGGGAGCGGAACAGCTGTCATTCTCCGGGCCCCGGTCCCGCTTTCCGCTTTTAGTCCTCCCCTGAAGTATAGCGCAAGCGCTAACTTCAGGGTGCGGGCTAACCGCTGCAATCGGGGCTATGGGTCAGGGGTGCGGCGCTGCATGAATAGCCGCCTGCCTTGCGGCACCGCAGAAATTCACGCTCCACCCCGCACCGGCCTCCGGGTTTTGAATGCCGCATACGGTTTTTCGGCCAGGGGACAAGCTTGCTTCTAATGAATTAATTGCTAACCTTTACATGCTGCTTTCACCGGAACGAATGCCGGATATAATTTTTTTTAATACCGGCTCCGTATGCAACGGAACGGAAGAAATGACCCACCACACCATCCAGGTAACGGGGTTTTTAATACGCTTAAGTGTTGAATAAGGAGAAAATATTTATGAAAATTAACAGGAACCCAATGAAACGAAACCTTCTTCAAGCTCCCCATTAGCTGCAAGCATTTCAACAACCTGCGAATTTTGAACTGAGTTGCTTTTATTGGACAGTTTTTTGAAATCAAACTTGATGGACTACCGCTTTGAAAAGAAAGGCAACCCGATAAAATAAATATTTTTTTTGATCACCCACAAACCCAACCCGAAAAAAAATGAAAGAGTGTTTTCTCCAATGCTATATTCCGTTTCGTAGTCAAATGTTCTTTCATATTTCCTTACTTTGCGAATTATAAATATGGAATACGAAAGCGAATATCAGACGAGAAAAACACGAATAGACAAGCAGCTAAAAGAAGTTGGCTGGAACATTATTCGTTTTTCTGACAAGTTGGATTTATCCGCCTTGACAAACCATGCTGTTGAAGAATATCAAACAGCTAATGGTCCGGCTGACTATGTGCTTGTAGTGAACGGAAATATTTTAGGTGCAGTGGAAGCCAAGAAGATTGAAG
>CAYWHE010000292.1:0-3395 GCA_964458125.1 uncultured Flavobacteriaceae bacterium
AACTGCCCAACATGCCGGTTGACATCGTGCTTATGGATATAAACCTTCCCGGAATAAACGGCATTGATGCCAACGCCAATAAACCATAAAAGACGCCTGGCAACCGGCTCCGATTCATCGCAAACCGGATTCATCAGCGAAACCGTTTCTTTCCCTGATGAACATCGGGATCGTTCATTCTCCAACGCCGGTAAAAAAGCAACACCGCAGACAGGCAGTCCGTCGAACGGATGAAACAGAACCTACATGAACCCGCTGCAATCAACGCATAAAATACAGTACCATTTCCGGTCAAAGCCATGGAAGTACCAGGGACCCGGCGGGTGGCACTTTATTTCACTGCCGCAGAAGCTGTCCAATGAAATCAGGAACATTTTTAAATCCGCCGAAGGGGGTTGGGGAAGGCTGCCGGCTACGTCCAGGATCGGCGGCAGCGAATGGAAAACCGCCATCTGGTATGATTCCAAAATGAACACGTACCTGCTGCCGGTGAAAGCAGAAATAAGAAATAAGGAACACGTGGTTGACGGCGAGCTGGTGACGATGTCCGTTTTAATCTGATACTTACGTTACTGCTTGCCCTCCAGGATTTCACCTTCATTCTTCTGCATGGGAAACTCCAATTACCCTTCATTGGTTTTATAGCGGACAAGACATCCGGGGCAAAATGGTTTTTGAATTGAAACCCACGATGGATATTTTGTTTTTCCGCAGCCGGAATGAAATCCAAATTTTAAAAATGAACACCGGCTGTTCGCATGATCATGGCTGATTTGGCGAAGGTGTTTGTTAAGCCTTGCAACCATTTCACCTGTTATTCCGTCATCATCAGCAAGGAACATAAAGTTTGTAAAACCCGCCTGATTCATCCGGCCATGAGTATTCAAAAATATTTTACCGTAGTGATCGCAGCGTTGCTTTTGAATGCGCCTGGAACTTCGCGTGCCAAAGATATTACCGGTGCATCCATCTCCTATCAGTACCTTGGCCCCAATCAATACCTGATCAGATTTAAATATCACCATGACTGCATGGGTTTACCGGCGGCCGCTTCTTTATCGCTATGTTATCAATCCGTATCCGCCGGCCTTGCAGGGATTCTGACCATGAACCAGGTTCCGGGCACCGGATCCGAGCTGCCTCCTCATCCTTGTTTTTTGCCCGGATTAACTTCGTGCCAGGGAGGAACAGTGAATGGATTCGACGAATGGGTTTATGAAGGAACCCTCAGCCTGCCCCAGGCCGCACCGGATTGGGTGATCAGCTATTCAAACTGTTGCAGAAGCGCACAAATAAGCACCCTTCAACCCAACGGCATATATGTTTACGCGAAACTTGACAATCTGAATTACCCGGTAAACAATTCTCCAGAGGTCATGGCCGCCACCTATGCCCAGTTCTGCGTGAACACGTTATCCGATTACCAGTTACCCGTTTACGAAAGCGACGGTGATTCCCTGGTTTATTCACTCGCACCGGCCGAAGATTATCAATCCACCTGTCCCGCCGCCTTCTATCCCGCCATTTATAACCCGGGGTATTCCGCCACACACCCGGTTTCTTCCGCCACACCGGTGTTATTTGATTCCTCAACAGGCACCATGACTTTTACCCCTGATCTGTCGCAGGCAGGGGTAATCTGCATGCTGGTCAAGGAATACCGGAACGGAAATTTAATCGGAGAGATTAAAACCGATGAAATGATACTGGTCATCAACGGAACCCTCAACCCGAACTGGATGATAGGAAAAGTTTTTTACGACCTGAACGGCAATAATATTTTTGATGCCGGGGAACAGGGAAAAAAAGGAGTCATCATTGAAGTGCAACCGGCAGGCACTTACGCAAACTCCGATTCCAGCGGTGATTATGCCATCCCACTTGCCTCCGGAACCTATTCAGCCACATTACCGGCCTTGCCCGGGTTTTATTCGGCCATACCTTCGGTCAATACAGCAGCCTTTCCGGGAACCTTCCAGACTGATTCCATGAACGACTTCGCTTTGACCTCAATTCCCTGGCAGGACCTCTCTGTTTCATTAACCGGCAACAATGTCATCCCCGGAACATTCACCGGTCTCCATCTCACCTATACCAATTCAGGAAGCATCATCATGAACGGATCGGTGTACCTGGTTCATGACAACGGCCTCATATACATTTCCAGCTCCATGCCACCGGATACCATTTCGGGAGACAGCCTTACCTGGACATTCGCCAATCTTAATCCACAGGATATGGTAGACATTACGGTTAATTTTTCGGCGCCTTCCAATGCCGTGCCAGGCACCCTATTCAGCAGTCACGCTGAAATTTTGCCTGTTTCGGGCGATGCCGTTCCGGCGGATAACTATGACGGCATTGACCAACTGGTGGTGGGTTCCTTTGATCCAAATGAAAAAAAAGTAAAACCTGACGGGCCCGTTACCACTTCCCAGGTCTCCAATGGCGATGACCTGGAATACGCCATTTTCTTCCAAAATACCGGAACCGCTCCCGTAGTAAACATCATCATCAGCGACACGCTGGATTCAAACTTCAACATTCCTTCCTTTGAACCGGTCAGCTCAAGCCATGAATACACCTGGAATATCATAGGGACGGGCATCATTGCATTTACCTTCAGCAACATCATGCTTCCCGACAGCGGAACCGATTTTTTGCTCAGCCAGGGATTTATCAGGTACCGGATTAAACCGCTGAACAACCTGGTTGCCGGAGATAAACTGGTCAATACCGCATATATTTTCTTTGACAATAACCCGCCGGTACAGACTAATTCAACTTCAACCACGGTGATCAGCCCGGCCTCAACAGCTTCGGTTTACTCCGGCATGCAGGATATCGTCGTTTATCCGAATCCCGCGAATACCCATTTGCAGATTGAAATGAACAGTAAGAACGGGGAGGCAATGGAAATTCTATTGTCTGACGTTACAGGAAGCATACTAAAAAAGCTGACACGATGGGTGAACCCGGGAACAAGCCAGATTCACCTGAACATTTCCGATATCGCCAACGGGATATATTTTCTGAACCTTAGGACCACCCGCGGCACGAGCGTGTTTAAAGTGGTCAGGCAATAGATGTTCATCCCGCTCCCGTTGCGCCACCCGCCCTGGACGGGATGGACCCGGGAGTCATGATCCCGGCGTCTTCCTGATCCATGTCGCCTGGATTCATCCTGATCACTTCATCGCATCAATGAACCAACCGGTCGTTTAATAATAGGCAAGTTCAGGTAATCAGTGCAATTATTTTTTACGGCACTTGATAGGCAGTTAAATAATTATATTTTCAAATTGGTCGATTATTAATACGAAGCCGGAAAAATTGTCCCGCTCGATCAAAACGCCCTGCACAAACAGGGGTTCGAAAAACATAATGCCCAGTAC
>CAYWHE010000293.1:0-3395 GCA_964458125.1 uncultured Flavobacteriaceae bacterium
TGGTGGATCTGAAATTTATAGTGAATGGCGGAAACGGAAGTATCTCCATTGATAACATCCTTATCAATCCCGCGGTGAAAGCATGGTATGTCAATGATGGCGCCTTTTCCGGTGGTGATTACACCACAGCAGCAGGCAGCAATGCCAATCCCGGTACTACTTCCGCTCCATTTGCCACCATTAATTACGCCATTTCCCAGGCAGGCCCTGATGACACCATATATGTGGATGCCGGTTCTTATCCGGAAAATGTCCTGGTCAACAAACGGCTGAAGATTATCGGATTTGGAAATACCACGGTGATTAACCCGGCTTCCGGAGCAGGCGTTCAGTTTACGGTTGGCGGATCCAGCGCCAGCAACAGACAGTTGTTAAGAAAGGTCCGTATCTCCGGCACCACTTCCGACGGAATACTTGTCAGCACGTCAGATTTGCAATATATAACCCTCAGCCAGGTTAAGAGTGATCTGAATACCGGAAACGGCGTAAGTTTTAATGTAACTCCATGGACGGTTTCTCCCGCCGATATCAGGCTGGATACCTGTGACCTTTCCAATAACAGCAATGCGGGTTTTCGCCTTTCCTCCAACTGTAATCTGAACGGGCTTACCTTTACCGGGGGCCAGCTGAATAATAATGCCACCAATGGATTTATTTCAGGACCCAGCGGATCAACAGGCGTTACCAACGTAACCATATCGGGAACTTCATTCACTGGGAACGGAACGCTCAACAGTGGTGGACATGGTGATGTAGTGTTTTTCAGGTTTAATGGAAATGCAACGCTTTCCAATGTAACCATTAATGCCGATGCGAATTATGGACTGCAGTTCAGCGGCAGCACCACACTGGCTCCCATGGGTACGGTTTCGCTGACCAACGTGTCGGTTACAGGATCCGCAAACAATAACCGCTGTATGGGCTTACTGGATTATACCAACGTAGCGGGGATGAGTCTGAACAATGTGACCATTGCCACGAATCCGGCGCCCCTCAATCCGGCTTCACCCAATTACGGTCTATTTGTTGATGTCGGAATTGGTGCAGCGTTCAGCATCTCAGGCATGAATTTTACCAATACCAATCTGGGTCTTGCTTTTGGACTGGATATTGCCGCTTTCGCTCCGGTTAACATCGATGCCACCGGAGCAACCTTCAGTACCATCAATAATTTCACAATAGAAGACCGGATCATACACAAGATAGATTACAATGGCGGTGGTTATGTCACCTGGGTTCCGTTTAACAATTATGTCACCATCTTAAGTTACGCCCCGCCCCTGACCACTGCCCCTGCCATTCAGCGGGCAGTGAATGCCGCTTCCATTGGAGATACGGTTAATGTTGGGCCGGGTGTATTCACGGAACAGGTTGAGATCAATAAAAACATTATTTTAAAAGGACAGGGAACTGGTGTGACGACCGTCAAATCTCCTGCTTCATTGGCACTTTCGTTTACCACTCCCGGTGTTAAAAAGCCCGTCATTTATGTTCATGATGTATCGAATGCAGTGGTGCGGAACATGACCGTTGATGGTGATGGTAAAGGAAACGCCAATAACAGCTTTATAGGTATTGCCTACCGCAATGCCGGAGGATTAGTCAGGGATTGTGAAATAAAGGCGGTACGGGAAACTCCCATGAATGGAAATCAGCATGGTGTGGGTTTGTATGCTTTTGCCGATAACGGCACGGCGAGGACCTTAAACGTCATTCAAAATACGATTTACGATTGTCAGAAAAACGCCATGGCGCTCAATGGAGTGAATTTAACGGCTAATACAGACAGCAATACGGTTACCGGTTCAGGCCCGATTAATTTCAACGGGCAAAATGGTATCCAGATTGCCTTTGGTGCTGCTGGCAGCGTTACCAATAATATCATCAGTGATTATAATTATACACCGTTAACGGCTGCCTCATGCGGAGTGTTGATATACCAGGCCAGCGGCACGCCGGTGGTGACTGCCAATACCATTTCTAATTGCCAGAGCAGTATTTTGTTCGAAGACGCCAGCGGTAACATTGCGGATAATATCATCACCAATGTCATTGCCAGCATGGGAGCATCCACCTATTGGTGGGCCATCGTTCCTGAAAACGGAACGATGAATGTAACCGGCAATGAAATTGACTGCGGAGGCAATGGCTCAGGTATAGATTGTTTTTCCTGGAACGGGGAGACCACTAACGTAACCGTTACCAATAATAAGGTCATGAATGCCAATCTCGGAATTATTACCGAAAATGGCGGAAGTACAGGTGTCGTCACCGCCGCGATTAATCAAAACAGCATTACCGGAAGTGTTTCTGCTGCCCTGCTCAATGACCAGGTTGCTTCCCAAAACGCCACCTGCAACTGGTTTGGTACCAACGTGCCGGCGTCAGTGCTAAGTTTAATTTCCGGTCCCTTTACACATATCCCATACCTCTCTGTTGGAACCGATCTGTTACCCGCAACCGTGGGCTTCCAGCCTGCTGAATCCTGTTCCTCCTGCGGAACCGCCACGGCATCCAAAACGGATGTGAATTGTCCGGGAGGGTCCAATGGAACGGCAACCGGCAGCATGTCAGGCGCAATAAATCCATCTTATTCCTGGAATTCTGTACCGGTTCAAACCACTCAGACCGCCACGGGACTCGGAGTCGGAACCTATACGGTTACCATCAGCGATGAAAACGGTTGTACGGGTACGGCATCGGTCACGATCAACCAGATTCCGGATGCGGTGCCTCCGGTAATAACCTGTCCGGCAGACATTACCGTTGATAATGATGAAGGTTTCTGCAGTTATATGATTATGGCTTCTGTTGCTGCAACGGCTACAGATAATTGTGCAATTGCAAGCATTTATAATGATTATAATTATTCCAGTGATCTGAACGGGGAGATTTTCGCTCTGGGAACTACTCTCGTAATCTGGTATGCCATTGATAACTCGGGAAACATTGATACCTGCCACCAATATATAACCGTGGAGGATGCTGAAGCTCCGGAGTTAATTGATTGCCCGGATGATTTCACCATCAATACATCTGATGGAGGAACAGGTGATTGTGAAGGACTGGTATCCTGGACAGAACCAACAGCCAATGATAATTGTGATATTGTTCCGGTCAGTTATAATACCGATCCATCCGGTTACCTGCTCGGCAATAACTGGCCGGTTGGTTCCTACACCGTTACTTATTCTGCTATTGATGGAGCTGGAAATACCGGTACTTGTGAGTTTACGGTGATGGTAACGGATGATGAGGATCCGGTTATTACGACTTGTCCTCCAACATTAAACATTGTAGGATGCACAACAACCGCAATTACACCTACCTCTAGTCTTTTGTTTTCAGCAATTCCGGTCGCGATTAGCTACGCACAATTTTTGGCAGAAGGCGGG
>CAYWHE010000294.1:0-3353 GCA_964458125.1 uncultured Flavobacteriaceae bacterium
CGATGCTTCGGAAAAATAGAATCATATGACCCGACTTAAATGAGGATTTATTATTTTAACGCAGGAAGAACCTTGTTAATAAACCTGTTAATAAATCACTTTACAAAAATAGTCTTTTTTTTTTAACCGGTGTGAAACCCTTATTTTATGCGATAAATTCCTCATTTTAAAGAAAATAACTTATGGTGAAATCAGGCAAATTACCGGCGGACCGAAGGGATTATTTTGAAAAAACAACCTGAATCCCGGGCTTATGTTCCAGACAGGAGGAAATGACTGATCCCATACCGGTAAGGGGGTTTCGGGATACGGTTGCTCCCTTCCCCGATTCGTTCATCCCTGGCGTATGAAGCGCACCTCGCCCCGGCTCTTTATTTGGGGCTATATTTGGAAAAAATTCCCCTATGGTGGAATCCGGAAGGAAACATGATCCTTTGTCGGCATTACGATTAAAAGAATTCAGGTATTACACCGGCGCCCGGTTTACACTAACCATTGCCCTTCAAATGCAGGCTGTAATCACCGGATGGCTGATTTATGCCCATACCAGGGATGCCCTGTCCCTCGGCTTAATCGGACTTACAGAGGCCATACCCTCCATTTCCATTGCGTTATACGGGGGTCACCTGGCAGATAAGATGAACCGGAAAAAAATTATCCTTTGGTTTATTACCCTGTTGCTGGTCTCCAGCCTGTTGCTGTTCATGTTTTCACTCGATGTTCAGGCCTCCTTCGCCGCCTATGGGACGCTGCCTGTTTACGTGGTTATCTTTTCCATTGGGGTGGCCAGGGGCTTTTTGGCTCCGGCTATCACGGCCTTTGGCGCACAACTGGTGCCGAAGGAACTGTATGGCAATGCTTCCGCCTGGAACAGCAGCGTCTGGCAACTGGGAGCCGTTTCCGGTCCCGCCATTGGAGGCCTGGTATATGGCTATGCCGGTCCGGCGGTCTCCACGGCTCTTGTCTGCATTTTTATTTTACTTTCCATCACCTGTTATCTGTTTATCGCATCCAAACCATTAATCCGGCCCGACAAGCAGGAAAGCCTGAAAGAAAGCCTGGTTTCCGGAATACGGTTTGTTTTCCGGAAGCAGGTATTCTTATCGGCCATCACACTTGATTTATTTGCCGTTCTATTTGGAGGCGCTGTGGCCCTGCTGCCTGTTTTCGCTTCCGACATTTTGCATACCGGTCCGCAAGGACTGGGGTTTCTTCGCGCCGCACCGGCATTTGGAGCGGTTTTCATGGCCATCGTCATGGCCTACCGGCCACCTGGAAAAAATGCAGGAAAAAAACTCCTTTATGCGGTTGCGGGATTTGGTTTATGCATGATCCTGTTTGCCTTGAGCACCAATTTTTATGTTTCACTGGTACTGCTTGCCCTGAGCGGCATGCTTGACAATGTCAGCGTGGTGATCCGCTCCACGATTATGCAGATCATGACCCCTGATGAAATGCGGGGCCGGGTTTCTGCGGTCAACAGTATTTTTATCGGATCATCCAATGAAATCGGAGCCTTTGAATCGGGTTTTGCCGCCAGGGTTATGGGTCTGATACCCTCGGTGATCTTTGGTGGCTGTATGACCCTGCTGGTGACGGCCATCACTGCAAGGTTTGCGCCTTCGTTAAGGAAACTAAACCTTTGAACAGGGTTCCGGCTTTCTCAGAACACCTTAAACTGTTTGGGATCAGTGATGATTTCGTAATCGGCTGGTACCGAAAACTGGGAGGAATCCACTTTTTCAAAAATCACCGATTTTGCCCTCAGGTTCATCACCATATTATTCACATTTACGCTGTATTCCAGCATCAGGCCGTCAATATCCCGGTAAGGCGTGCACCAGTTTGGTGATTCCAGGTTGATGTCTTCCGTGTAATAAACCTGGTAAGTGTGATCCGTGCTGTCGGTTACATTCACTTCCCTGCAATTCATACCGGCCACCTGTTTCGTATTGCCGGTTTCCACCAGTTTCAGTTCCACTCGGTTCAGAAAATTATTTTTGACGGCTTCCTCGTCAAAAATCATGGCCGATTTTTTTCCAAAACCCTTGAAAAGTGTTGAAAATTTTCGCTGATCCGCATCGCTCATAAACCGGGTAGTGATGATTCCCATACCAGCCTTGAACTCCGCATTGGTTTTATCATCCTTAAAATAAAGCGTCATTTCCTTTGGCAGGAAAGCAGCGAAGGGAGCCTGTTTCAAAGTATCCGGGTAGGTGATTTCATAAACCACGCGTCCTTCCCTTGATCCTTCACCTGCCAACTGCTTACATCCATATCCGCTCATCAGGGTCATCATGAGCAGGATGAAAGCTGTGTAACCTGATAATCGCTTTAACATGCACCTGGATTTATTCAACAAATATAATATAAACAGTTCAAACGAAACCGGAGTGGCTTTGTTTAGTACCGCTTCATTTTGTTAATCGGATTGTATTTCATCCCTCTTCAGTGCCCGGATCCTTCTTACCCAGGTTATACCAGTCGATATTCCTGGTAATGGCCATGATGGTGGCCAGTATCAGCAGCAAACCCAGGCTTCCCATCAGCAGGGAATAATCCTGAAGCTGCAGCAGGGAATAGAAAAACCCGTACAATATACCCAGCAATCCGAAGATCATGACAGCCACGCGCGCATCACGGAATACCGCACCGGCATAGAGGGAAACCAGCAACAGGATAACCACACAACTCACCAGGTATGCCGTATTAAAGCTGAGATGCTCGGAAACGGAAAGCAACAGGATATAGAACAGCACAATGGCAAAGCCAACCAGCAGGTATTGCACCGGGTGCATGCGCTTTCGTGAAAAAACTTCAACAAAGAAGAAAGTAAGAAAGGTAATGATGATAAACATCAGGCAGTATTTAGCCGAGCGCATGGTTTTCTGGTACTCATCCACAGGCAGCAAAAGTTTCACTCCAAAGGACCCGGTTTGTGGGGTACCCGACAGGTGGTTGTCGTCCTCCTCCGTTCCCGGGCCGGTAAAAGCGCCCGTTCCCTGCTGCGGGTAGTTCCTGTTGAGTTCCAGGATATGCCATTTGGCGGTAAATCCCGACTCGGTAACCTGCCGTGTTTCAGGTAAAAATGCCCCTTCAAATTTCGGATCGCTCCAGCCGGATTCCAGGGAAACGCGGGTTTCCTTGCCAAACGGCACAAAGGCCAGCGCCGAACTGCCGTTGATATCGAGGTCCATTTTAAAATTTAACTCCCCGCGATTGCTGTCCAATGGCAGGCTCACACCGGAGGCGAAAATATCATGGGTGGGAAGTCCCGGTCCGAATTCGCGCTTCATGCCATTGATGCTGAGCTGCAGATTAGTCCGGATTCCTTTCATGTCCGTAATACCAAA
>CAYWHE010000295.1:0-3348 GCA_964458125.1 uncultured Flavobacteriaceae bacterium
ATGTCACGCGCTTTAAGCGCGCCAGAGAGATTTCTTAAACACTATTCCGTATGGCCATAAAGATTTCATCTCCGATTGCATCGTTTGTGAGGACACAAACGATGGCGAAAAACGGGAAATAAAGGATATGAAGGGGCGGCTTAGGTGGTGGTGGCGAGATAAAGACTTTGAATAACATGCAAACTCAGGCAAAGTGTCACGCGCAATATGCGCGCCAGTGGGTCATCTTCATCGCTCTTGCATAGACTGCACGTTAGTGTGTTTGCAATGGAGCCCTTCAGGCTTGTCCCGTCTCAGGCGGGGGCTACGGGTGAGCGAGGGAAGGAGAGGGCAAAATTACAGTTTCAGAGACCTGATATTTTTTAATAATTAAAGGTATCAGAGACTCTGAAACACCATTCGGTATGGCGATAATGATTTCATCTCCGATTGCATCGTTTGTGAGGACACAAACGATGGCGAAGAGGTTTAACGAATCAGCAGTGTATGGGGTGCATTACCCGCCTGGGGGGCGATGGGGTCAAAACAACTTCAGACTGAAACCACCAATCACAGCACATTCTTAACTGATCAGGGAAATCAGATCACCTGATTTACAGGATGACTGTGTTCCGGTGATCATGTTTTTCAGACTTACATTTCCGCTGTTGATTTCCTCCGCACCGGCCATAACCACCCAGGGAATTTTTTTGGCATCGGCATAGGACAGTTGTTTTTTCAGGCGGGCCGGTTCGGGATATACTTCAGCATTGATTCCGGCTTCCCTGACCTTACCCGCCAGGTTCAGGCAATACTGCGCTTCGGCCGGACCGAAGTTAACAAACAACAGCTGCGTGGCGGAGGAATTGAGCCGGAGCCCATCAAACATGTTCATTTCTTCCATCACATCATAGATGCGGTCAATACCGAAGGAAATACCGACCCCCGAAACTCCCGGCAATCCGAAAATGCCGGTCAGGTCATCGTAACGACCGCCGCCCAGCATGCTGCTGGTAAAGGAAGAACGGTGATCCTTCACCTTCACTTCCAGAATAGCGCCGGTATAATAGCTGAGGCCGCGGGCCAGGGTCAGGTCCAGTTCCAGGTTTCCGTGTCCGGGATCAAAAGCGGCTAAAAGCCTGAATAATTCCCGGATTTCTTCCAGGCCCTTTTTCCCGGTTTCTGAAGATTGCAGCAGCGTTTCCAGTTTTGCCAGGTTACCCGAAACATCATCCCGGCATTCCGTCATACTCTCCATCCAGGCAAGTTCATCGGCGGCAAAGCCATTGGCCTCCAGTTCCTCTTTTACCTTTTCCATGCCAATCTTGTCGCATTTATCAAGCACGGTGGCAAATTCGGCCAGTTTACCGGGCTGACCGGCTTTTTCAGCCAGTCCGGCAAGAATTTTCCGGTTGTTGATTTTGATGATAACGCCAATCCCTAAACGAGAAAAAACATCACGAATGACCTGCACCAGTTCGGCTTCATTGAGCAGCGAAGGGGAGCCGATCACATCGGCATCGCACTGTAAAAATTCCCGGTAACGGCCCTTCTGCGGGCGATCGGCGCGCCAAACCGGCTGCACCTGGTAACGCTTAAAGGGAAAGGTGATTTCCTGCTGGTGCATGACCACATACCGCGCAAAGGGAACCGTGAGGTCATAGCGGAGCGCCCTTTCGGTCAGTACTTCCGAATTGGAATTCCGATCCAGTGCCTTTTCAAACTCTTCCCGTAATTTAACCTTGTCCTTTGTTTCATGGATGCGGGAGTTGAGGATTTTATAAAGCAACTGGTCACCTTCCTCTCCGTATTTGCCGGTGAGCGTGGTGATATTCTCCATGGCGGGCGTTTCGATCTGCTGAAAGCCATAACGTTTGAATACCGTAGTGATGGTTTCAAGGATGTAATTCCTGCGAACCATTTCGGCCGGGTTGAAATCGCGTGTTCCTTTTGGAAGGGAAGGTTTCATCATCCTTTCACCAGGCTTTTATAGCGGAGCCTGTGAGGTCCGGTATCGCCCAGGCGTTTCTTTTTATTTTCCTCGTATTCGGAATATCCACCTTCAAAATAATATACCTGCGAATCGCCTTCAAAGGCCAGGATATGGGTACAGATGCGGTCCAGGAACCACCTGTCGTGGGAAATAATGACGGCACAGCCTGCGAAGTTTTCCAGGGCTTCTTCCAGGGCACGAAGGGTGTTCACGTCAATATCGTTGGAGGGCTCATCGAGCAGCAATACGTTGGCTTCCGATTTCAGCGTCAGGGCCAGGTGAAGCCGGTTCCTTTCACCGCCCGACAGCACGCCTGTTTTCTTACCCTGGTCGGCCCCGTTAAAATTGAACCGGGCCACGTAGGCGCGGGAATTGATAGACTTGCCGCCCATCTCAATGATCTCATTTCCGCCTGAAATGGTTTCCCAAACCGTTTTATCCGGATCAATACCGGCATGGGCCTGGTCGACATAGCCGACTTTCACCGTTGACCCTATTTTAAACTCACCGGAATCCGGCTTTTCCAGCCCCATGATCATGCGGAACAGGGTTGTTTTCCCGGCTCCGTTCGGACCGATGATGCCCACAATGCCTGCAGGAGGCAATTTGAAATTCAGGTTTTCATACAGCAGCTTATCCCCATAAGCCTTCGAAACGCTGATGGCTTCGATGACTTCATTTCCCAGACGGGGACCGTTGGGTATGAAAATCTCCAGTTTTTCCTCCTTCTGCTTCACATCTTCGCTCATCATCCTGTCGTAAGCCTGTAAACGGGCCTTGCTTTTGGCATGACGGGCCCTGGGAGCCATGCGCACCCATTCCAGCTCCCGTTGCAGGGTTTTCTGGCGTTTGCTTTCCGTTTTTTCCTCGTTTTCGAGTCGTGTGGATTTCTGCTCCAGCCAGGAAGAATAATTGCCTTTCCAGGGAATCCCCTCTCCCCTGTCGAGTTCCAGGATCCATCCGGCCACGTTGTCGAGGAAGTACCGGTCGTGCGTGACAGCAATAACGGTACCCTTATACTGTTTGAGGTGCTGCTCCAGCCAATCCACGGATTCGGCATCGAGGTGGTTGGTAGGTTCATCCAGGAGCAGTATTTCGGGTTCCTGCAGCAACAGGCGGCAAAGGGCCAGCCTTCTCCGTTCGCCACCCGACAGGTTTTCAACCGGCGAATCGGGTTCGGGGCAGCGCAGGGCGTCCATGGCGATTTCAATTTTATTGTCCAGTTCCCAGGCGCCGGCCGCTTCAATCTTATCCATTAATTCCCCCTGCCGGGCGATGAGTTTATTCATGGCTTCATCGTCCATGGGCTCTGCAAACTTATTATTCACCTCTTCATATTCCTTCAGGATATCCACGATGGGCTGCACACCCTCCAT
>CAYWHE010000296.1:0-3343 GCA_964458125.1 uncultured Flavobacteriaceae bacterium
ACGGGATCGCTTCAATACTCGGCTGCTTGCAGCGGAATTTTTAAATTCGACTTGACTTTTACAAGGACAAAGTCCGAAGTGAAAGTCGTAGTCGAATGAATCCCGTCTCGCCTCAGGCGAGACGGGATGGGTTCGGCGCTTGTCATGGGGTTCATACCCTTGATTTTCAGCCGGGACAGGTAAAACAAGGTTTTCGCATGGACCGGATGAAAAATAATTCAAGATAGGATTATCCATGTCTGAGAACCCGATAACGAACCAGGCATTTGATATCAGATCTTTTTCACCCTTTGAATACCATCAGGCAGCATAAAACCGTTATCAGCCAGCTAAAAGCCAAATTATTCAATTAAACTGACATTCGTCCTTTTCAAGTTTGCTCCTGTTATCTAATTTTGAACAAAAACCAGCATGAATTTCACACGCGGCATAATCATTTCGAGCCTGTCATTTCTAATTTTCACCTTTGGCTGTAATCATGCGCATGAAGGTGCGTGTGCGGAAGACAAAACAAGCAGTCATGGAAGTGAGGAAAGTCATAATACCGGTGAAAACTGTATGAATTGCCACAGCATAAACGGATCCGGAGAAGGATGTTTTAAAATTGCCGGCAGTGTTTACGACAGTCTGAATACCAAAACCCAGCCTGATGTAACGGTCAGACTATATTCGGGTCCGAATGGAACAGGAGTTTTAAAGGCAACAGTAGACGGAGACAGGTTGGGAAATTTTTTCACTTCTGACGGCGTGAAATTCAGCGGCTGGCTTTTTCCTTCCGTAACCGGCCCGTCGGGAAAAACGGAATACATGACCACGGGAATTACGGATGGAGCATGCAACAATTGCCATGGAGTTACCGAAAAAAAAATATGGGTAAAATAATGGTGAAGGATTTCAGGAAATCATCACTTTAAGATTATGATTCCCGGTCCATGGAACGGGAAGCAAATTCCTGGCACCCTGGCCTTTTATGGTCAAAACAATTTCACGCAAGGGGCTCAAAGTCTTTCATTACAATACCAGGTTAATAATGGTTCTATGCGCTTTCCTGTGCATGAATGATTTACCTGACCTTTGCGAATGCACATGACCACTACATTCGACTCGCACCTGAAATAACTTTCCAATCCCGCATTTGACAGGATATTAAAGGCAATTTCTTCTTAGCTAAAAAGCACCGAATTATTTACTTTAAAATACAGTCTGATAACAAAATAAATTTTCAAAATTTATTTGGCATGATTTTTAGATGAAGGCAAATATCCGTAACCACCTTCAAGCCTGACCTACTTCAAGGAATTTTCTCTTCGGATCTTTTCACGGAAATTATCCCAACCTGATAGTTTCCAGCTTCAGTAACCTTTTCCAAGCCTGATAGGCGCCACAACCTAATTCGAAAAACCATGAATACACTTTTCAGACAGAACCGGAAACTCACCGGAAAAACAGTACCTCAAAAAAGAATAATTCATCTTAGCAAGACCATTCTGATTTTATTCATGGCTGGAAAAAATATAATCCTGGCCATATTTCTTTCCGGTCTCCTGCTGCTCATCCAGTTAAATTTTGCTCGTTCACAAAATAGAATTCCATCCAAAGGTAAAAATTTCTGGCTGGGGTTCCTGCAGAATTATTCTTACCTTCCATCCAATCGTCTGGACATTTTTATTACCTCTGAATGGAACACCAATGGGACCCTGACCATACCGCAGCAGGGATATTCGGTCAGCTTTTCAGTTACTGCAAATCAAACAACCACAGTGAATATACCAAACCCGATTGCCGAGCATTACTCCACTGAAATTATTGATAATAAAGGAATCCACATTGTTACGGACGATACGGTCAGCGTTTTTGCCATTAATTTCAAATCCTACACCGCTGATGGTACCGTGGTTTATCCCATTCAAAGCCTGGGAACGGATTACCAGGTATCCATGTACACGGTCGGGTCGGAATTTCTAATCGTGGCAACAGAGGATCTGACACAGGTACTCATTACTCCAAGTCAGAACACCGCGGGTGGTCATTTGGCAGGTATACCGTTTTTGATTTCGCTCAATGCCGGTGAAAGTTACCAGGTCAAATCATCAAATGATCTTTCCGGCAGTATCCTGACAGGAACCGACAGCAGCGGATCATGCAGGCCATTTGCGGTTTTTTCGGGAAATAACTGCGCCAATATCCCGGTCAACTGTTACTATTGTGATCATATTTTCGAACAAAACCTTCCAAGAAATTTGTGGGGCAGCGTCTATTACGCCGCACCTTTTGCCTCTACAACACGGTACAGCCTGAGGATATTAGCCGGCTATAACGGAACCTCCTACACGCTTAACGGTACCCCGGGATCCATTCTGAACGCGGGACAATCGGCTGTAATTAATGGTGTAATGACGCCATCCTGTATAAGCGCCAACAATCCCGTCAGCGTGGTTCAGTTTATGGAAGGACGAACCTGCAGCGGTGCCGGTGACCCGGCCATGCTTTACCTGAACGATGCCAGCCAGACCATCGATAAAATCACGTTCAGTACTGTAGCCTCCACGGTCATTACCGTACACCGGGTCAATGTCATTATGAAAACCGCTTATATCAACCAATTGAAACTGGATGCCAATCCTGTTCCTTCAAATTTATTTGCACCCTTTCAATCCTGCAGCTCACTCTCCTATGTACAGCTCGCACTTTCACAGGGAAGTCATACACTGGAAGCAGACAGCGGATTCTACGCATACGTTTACGGAACCGGACAGGATGAAAGCTATGCTTATTCCACGGGCTCCTACAGCAAAGCCAAACCCATACAAATTGACTCCGTACTCTGTTCGGACGACACGATGCATCTTGGCACACCCGGACAGTATTTCAATGAATGGTGGTCAACATTGGCGGCACCAACCGATACCATCGGAACAGGGCCATTGCTGACGCTTTATCCACCAATTGTTCCGGGCATCTACATCGAGCATGCTTCGGAATATCTTTCCGGCTGCACCAGGGAATTTCATTTTTCCGTTGAAATACCTGATCCACCTGCCCTTTCGGTATCGGCCACCCTCGACACCATCTGTAAAAATCAAAGTACACAGCTGTTAATCAACCTGAATCCGCCTGGTGGTCTTTATCACTATCAGTGGTTTCCGGCTTATGGTTTATCAGACAGTCTAATACCAAATCCGGTGGCTACCCCCATTTCCAGTTGCTGGTACCATGTCAGGATAACGTCTCCCAACGGTTGTATGAATGAGATTCAGGACAGCATTTTCATCCAGGTAAAAAATTACATCATGGCCTCCGCCGGCATTCTGACACCGGATACCTCACTGTGTGCCGGTGATAC
>CAYWHE010000297.1:0-3337 GCA_964458125.1 uncultured Flavobacteriaceae bacterium
ACCTTCAACGAAGGCACCACCATCGCTTCTGTGGCTGATATGGGTGAAATGATATTCGAAGGAAAGGTGGACGAATCGGAAGTGGGCAAACTGCATACGGGCATTGACCTCATCCTGACCGTAGGCGCCATTGAAAATGAAAAGTTCAACGCCAAACTGGAATACATAGCGCCTAAAGGTGTCACCGAAAACGGAGCCATACAGTTCCAGATCAGGGCCGCCATGGTAGCCTCCGATAACACCTTCCTGAGAGCCGGCTACAGTGCCAATGCCGACATCATCCTGGCCCGAAAGGACAGCGTGCTCAGCGTTCCCGAAAGTCTGCTTCAGTTCAGCGGCGATTCCGTTTTTGTGGAAGTGGAGGACAGACCGGGGTACTTTAAAAAGCAGTTTATCAGAACCGGGCTGTCGGATGGCATCAATATCGAGGTCCTGGAAGGCCTGACTCAGAAAGAAAAAATTAAGGTGCCGGCCATGGCTGATGAAAGAAAGGCCGGAGGCTAAAAGGTTGGTTCATGCCCGAAGGAAAATGGCGGTTTAACAACTGCTGGTTTCCTTCAGAATAACGATTTGAGATCGGGGGATTCTGAATGTATTGATCAGAACCGCCGCCGGAAGGTACTGTATACTTTGACTAATAACCTAAAACTTCATTTCAGGAATCCGTCTCAAACAAATTTCCGATCTTTGAACCGGAAATTTCTTCCCTTGTGAAAGCCCTGCTTCGACCCTTTTATAACGTAGCCCATGATCTGTTGTTTGACCGCATGGACTATCATCCTTTTTTTCGAAAAAAAAGAAATGGTCAGCTTATTCGGCATGGATTTGTTTCGGACGAGCACCTGAAAGACCCGGCCCTGGATGAAGCCTTGTTGATTGCTTTGCAGGACGCCGGAATCAGCACTGGTACCTTTTCCATCGACATCCCCGCCTACCAGCAGTACCTGAAGGACTCCGCTTATCCTGCCTCCTATTATGGCGGAGGATTTGATCCCGAAAATAATTTTACGGAAAAGACCCTGGAACATTTTGTTTCTCTTTCCTTTTTGAACCTGTCCGCCGAAAAGGTATTTATCGATGTGGCTGCGGCCACCTCGCCTTTCTGCTCCATTGTTAAAAACAGATATAAACTGAAAAGGGCTTACCAGCAGGATCTTGTTTATTCAAAGGGGTTGCATGGAGAAAAGATCGGGGGTTATGCCCATGAAATTCCCTTACCCGATGAGTCGGTGGATGCCGTTTCTTTACATTGCAGCCTCGAACATTTTGAAAATCATTCCGACACCGGTTTTTTTAAAACCCTGGAAAGAATCCTGAAACACGGGGGGCGGTGTGTGGTACTGCCTTTTTACCTGGCCGGACGCTATACCATACACCTGGATCCTGCATTTAATCTGATGCATGCGCACCACCCGCCTGTCGATCCACTGGCAGAACTTCGCTACTGCAAATGGAAACAGTATCATTCACGTCATTACGATCCTGCCGCTTTGCGCCGGAGGATACTGGATGTATGTCCCCGGCTTCAACTGACCGTTTACCGGGTGTTAAATTTCCGTCAAGTGGATTCCTCCTGTTACCTGCGATTTGTTGGTGTGTTTGAAAAAAAAGATATTGGCTGAATGAAGAAGAAACTCCGCTTCCTTTTCCATCTCCTGCTTCGATTTTCAGTTTACTTTTTTGCCGTCAGTGTGTTCCTGGTGATCGTATACCGTTTTATTCCCCCTCCGGTTACTTTTCTGATGCTCCAGCGTTGCGTGGAACAGAAAATGAATGGAAGAGAAATGAAGTTAAAAAAGGACTGGGTTCCGGGGGAAAAAATTTCCCAGGCCATGACCCTGGCTGTAATCACCTCCGAAGATCAGAAATTTGAAGAACACATCGGTTTTGACTTCGAAGCCATTGAAAAAGCGCAGAGGTACAATGAACGGAAGAAGGGGAAAAAGGTAAAGGGAGCCAGCACCATCAGCCAGCAGACGGCAAAAAATGTTTTCCTGTGGCCGGCAAGAAGTTATATACGAAAGGGATTCGAAGTATACTTCACTTTTCTGATAGAAATAATCTGGAGCAAGGAACGCATCATGGAAGTTTACCTGAATGTGATTGAAATGGGTGATGGTATCTATGGCGTGGAGATGGCAGCCCAGACCTACTTTCACAAACCCGCCTCCAGGTTAAACCTGGAAGAAGCGGCCCTGATAGCGGCTTGCCTGCCTAACCCGCTGAAGTGGTCTCCCGCCAAACCAACACCTTATATTAACAGGAAAAAAGTTTGGATACTCAGGCACATGCATTGGGCAACCCAGTGACTTTCCGGCGCAACGGAGGAATTAGTTCAAAATGGAACCCCGATATTCCCGGTCACTGTTGTTTAACAAAATGGGCGGGTTCAATACCAAACAGATAAATATTCATGATTGAAAAGCCATCCGGCTCGGGATGCAGAACGGTGTTGTTAAAAACCACGCCGGCAAGTGAAGGCAAAGGTTTAACCTTTACATAATGAAAGGATCCGTCCTCCGGGGAAATGATGGTTGGAGAGTCCGGGAACATGTTGTGTATCAGGTAAATTTTATCGCATTCCTTCATTTTAGCAATGGCAATTCCGTTCTGCCCGGTCTCCTGGCGTAGCGTATCGCCGCCCCCGGTAAAAAGGCAGCGTACGCCTTTAATAAGTAGTTTATTATCATGCACCACCTGAACGGTAAATCCCCTGCCTGACTTTTTCCTTTCCACCAGTTCAAAATCCTTTCCGGGTTCCTTCTCCCCGGATAATAGAATATTATCCTTATGAATTTCCCAGCTGCCCTGGGTAAAACGGTCACTGGCCCCGTAGGTATAATAAAATGAAAAGGTGCCATCGGATTCAAAACGAAACCCGGATGACATCTCGTGACGGCCTGTAAGGGCATATTCACCCGTTAAGTTTTCCCGCGTCAGTTGCGAATAGGTAGGAAAGGCCGGCAAAAGGAATATAAACAACAGGATGGTTCCAGGGCTCCGGTTGACGATGAATGAAATCATATGTGTTGGCTGAATCGATAGGCAAAGGTATAAAACCGCTTACGTTTATACCCCAGATTCACGAATTTCCGGACCTGGAATTGAAAGAATCTGAACGTTTCAGCGGTTTTACGGCTTTTTCGTTCACAGGCAACTGATAGACCTGGCAAAAATCGGCGCAATTCTTACAAAAAATTGCCGTTAGGTGGCTGATATTTCTCAGACATTCCCGTTTAGATGTGGTTTTTCCCTGTTCAGCAAAAATAACTTTACCGCTTTTCAATATCCCCGTTAATTCGCGTTAAAATTAACTGTTGTAATAGAAATACCATCC
>CAYWHE010000298.1:0-3289 GCA_964458125.1 uncultured Flavobacteriaceae bacterium
ATGATAGTGGCATAGGAAAGCGGGATCAGGACCTTGGACGGGGAGATTCCTTTTTTACGGGCCCAGTTGTATACATAGGGCAGCAGGATGGCCACCAGGGGCGTATTATTGACAAATGCAGAAACACCCGCTACAGAAAAGGTCATACGGGAAAGAAACTGTTTGTAGCTCAGGCTGGGCTTGAAAATTTTATTGAGAGACAGGTCCAGAACTCCCGTAATTTTAATAATCTCGCTCAGGAGAACAAGTAAAAAAATAACGGCCAGTTGTTCATTGGCGAAGCCATGCAGGGCATCCTTCGGGGTCAGGATTCCGGTAAAAAGCAGGGCGATGATGGCTACAAAAAAAACCACCACCGGCCGCATCAGTTCCCTGTAAAGGCTTACAATGATGAAACAGATAACGATGCAAACAAAAACAATCTGAGGATTCAAGGCGATTGATTACTGGTCAGAAACAACAGGGGGGCAAATTTCCCGCGAATTTACTCTTTAAACCTTTACAGGTCAACTTTTATAGCGGTTATTCCTACGAAAGAAAGGCCATCGGGGTTTCAGGATCCGTCATCCGGCGGTTCGGCAGCTTCCGCGCGGGATAGGCGCCGGATAGCCAGCAGTAAAAAGGCTGTCAGGAACAGGGAAACGGGCATTTGCCAGAGCTGCCCTTCACCGGTTCCCGCTTCATCCATGCTGACGCCTGGATACAGGTAAGCGATGATGACGGCTCCGCTGTTATTTAAAAAATGCATGAAGAAAGGCAGCCAGATGGATTTGCTCCATTCGTAGAGAAAACCCAGGATCAGCCCGAGCAGTAAACGGGGCAGGAAGCCGTAAAACTGGAGGTGCATGGCGCTGAAAAGAACGGAGGTGAACAACACAGCGAAAAAAACGTTTTTAACCACCCCTTTGATGAGGGGCTGAAGCATCCCCCTGAACAGAAGTTCCTCGCCAACAGCCGGTATCAGCCCGATCATGAACAGGTTGAATACAAAATCGGGCCATGCAGGCATTTTCATAAAGGCATCGGTGATCGCGGCAGCATTGGCTTCTGATGATTTCATCCAGTTTTCCAGGGTCTGCAGGAACTCCGGAAGGCGAATGCCCTCGTTCTGCAACAGGAGCCAGTTGATGAACGGGATGGACACCACCACCACACCAGCCACCATCAGCAATATTTTGAAGGAGGGTTTCCTGTTTATGCCCAGGAAGGCTGATGCGTCCGGGAACAAAAGCCAGGCGCCCAGCAGGGAGGGAACGATGAAGGTGCCGGTGGCGCTGATGACCTGCAGCAATTTTAAGGCGCTCACCACCTGTTCGTCTTCGAGGTTTCCAAGTGCGGCGGGATCGCTGAACATGTTGATTCCGTAAAAAAGATCCATGGCCAAACTGCCGGCCAGGGTGAATATAAAGGCACAACCAAACACCACCACCATCAATAAAACGAGTTTATAGTACGGCGGCACTTCTGTCCATATAGCCCTTAGACGCATTTTTTGTAAATTAGCCGGCAAAAATAAGGATTAATCGGATGCCGGGTTTACGGGTAAACGAAGGACGAACCAGGAATGAAAATCGGTCACATTGAATTGGGGGACTTTCCCCTGTTGCTTGCCCCCATGGAGGATGTGAGCGATCCCCCTTTCCGCGCTGTTTGCAAAGAGGCCGGGGCCGACCTGATGTATACGGAATTTATTTCCTCCGAAGGGCTGATCCGTGATGCCAGGAAAAGCACCCGGAAACTGGATATTTTTGAATACGAGCGCCCTGTCGGCATTCAGTTGTTCGGCAGCAATATTGATTCCATGCGGGAAGCCGGCATTATTGCCGACCAGGCCCGTCCCGACCTGATTGACATCAATTACGGATGCCCGGTAAAAGGGGTGGCATGCAAAGGCGCCGGAGCAGGCCTGCTCCAGGACATTCCCAAAATGGTGAAGATGACCGAAGCCATCGTGAAAATCACTGACCTGCCGGTGACCGTTAAAACCCGCCTGGGCTGGGATGATCACACCAAAAATGTCGAGGAAGTGGCCGAGCGCCTGCAGGATATCGGCATTCAGGCCCTGACGATTCATGGCCGCACCCGTGCCCAGTTGTATAAAGGGCCGGCCGACTGGACGCTCATCGGTAAAATAAAGGAGAACCAGCGTATCAGGATTCCCATTTTTGGAAATGGGGACATCACCTCACCTGCTGTTGCCAGGGAGATGAAAGACCGGTATGGCGTGGACGGCATCATGGTGGGAAGAGCGGCCATTGGCCATCCCTGGATATTCAATGAAATCAAACATTTTTTAAAAACAGGCCTGCACCTGCCCCCTCCATCCGTGCTGCAACGGTATGAAACCTGCCGCCGGCACCTGCAGAAATCGGTGGAATGGAAAGGATACAACCTGGGCATTATCGAAATGCGCAGGCATTATTCCAACTATTTTAAAGGTTTTGAAAACTTCAGGGATTTCCGCATGCAGCTGGTTACCTGCAATGACCTGGAAAGAATATACCATATTCTGGATGAAGTGCTGGAGCATTATGCAGCTAACGGTCAGTTGGTATCCTAATCCTTCCGGTGTTTTTTGTGATAAACCGGAATTGCTGATTCCTTCCGCAGGCATCACCACAATACCGGTTCAATACCCCGCCTTGATGAAGCGCCGGTGATGAATGACCCCGTTCGCCACCCATTCCGGATCCGCCGCTGAGGATTGAACCCGGCGAGGCGTTTTATTGGTTTAAAACAGAAAAGTGGAGCTGGCGTTCCGGCTCATCCGAGGTGGAATGACTATGATAGGAATACGAGTAAGAGGTATACTTATTTCGTAACAATCATCTGCTTCACATCTGTTGCCTTATCATTCACAATCAATGTGTAAGAATAAATTCCGGCCGGCAGTGTGTTGGCTTCAAGGGTGATTTCGTTTTTGCCGCTTTGCATAAGAGGATAAGATTTCATTTCCACTCCTGATAAAGAATAAATTTTAATGACAGCGTTGGAAGCATTTTGAGGTATGTAACAACGGATGACTGACTTTTCATGAAAGGGATTAGGATTGTTCTGTTCTAACGTTGGTATTGATGGTGCAGATAAGGAATTCAGCTTTTCCTGCTGTTCAGTAGTGAGAATTGATTTTACCCTAGCAAGTGCATCATTCAACTCCTGAACTGATTTTACCAAAACCGGAATAATCCGTGTGTAATCCACGCTCCATAGGTCTTTGCTTTCATCTTTGGGTTTGCTGACAGCTTCAGGAATCACTTCATATAATTCTTGTGCGATGAAACCAATGTTG
>CAYWHE010000299.1:0-3280 GCA_964458125.1 uncultured Flavobacteriaceae bacterium
TTTTTTCATTAATTCGCCAATGAGTTCGAACGGTATCTCGTCCGGTTTTTTAAAGCGAACGCAACTTTTCCCCATGTCCGGTTTTTTCCTGACATGCCTGGTATATTCGCCTGCGAACCAGTTAAATAATTTTGGGTCGGCATAAATACCCATATGGTAAAAATTAATGGAGTGTTTTTGGGAAGCGATTCCTGCAAACGGCAGCGGTTCGACTGGCTTACAATGATAACCAGCAGGATACAGTTTATGCGGAACAACATAACCCAATCCGCCATAGCTTATGGCTGCTTCAAAACCTTCAGGCAGGTTTTTCATAATGACATCATGCAGCCTGTTAAAGGGCTCTGCCCGGTCTGCGGGCAGGTTGATCAGTATGTCATGAACGGTCTTACCGGGAGTTTTCATGATCGTTTGGTTTATCTTAAACTTAGAATTTTTATTCGTGTTGAAGGACAGCTATGCTGAAACGGTTTGAAATCCATGATTGTAGAATGGGTAAAACCTTCGTTTCTGGCATTTCCATGATTTTACTTTTATCAGCCCCTGTTACGCCCGTAAATACGGCTGCCTTCTCAATCGGCTATAAGCATTTTTCCATTCCGTCTTTCATTTGTTTTTGTACTCGTAAGCTGATACAGATAAATTCCCGGTTGCTTGTTGCCTTTGGCTAAAATGATTGCATGGTCTGTGGTGCTGACGGTTTCGGTTACCCGGCCGGTGAGGTCGCAAAGTGTGAAAAGAAATCTTTCCCTGTTGTCGTTTTCAAAAGCTAAGGTGGATTGAGTAGTAAGGGGATTGGGATAGAACTGAAGCCGGAATAGGGAAGATGGAAGACCGGGTTGGCCGGTGATGGTGTCGGGACCGATTTTCACAACCCAGAGATCAGATCGAATCCCGGTTGAATCATGATTTCCTGTTACGTCTCCATCATTGGATTCCGTTGATCCGCATAAGATGAATCCTCCGTCGGCGGTATTTGAAATTTGGAATCCGTTGTCCTGGTCGGAGCCGCCAAAACATTTTTCCCATATTAAAGCGCCAAGGCTGTCCACTTTAAATATCCAGAAATCCCGGGAGCCATGGTTGCCGGTAACGTTACTGTCACCAGACGATGTGTATCCGGAAATGACAAAACCTGCATCAGGAGTCTGAATAATCCGATAAGCCTCTTCGTTGTTCGTCCCTCCATAGCATTTTTGCCATACTATTCCTCCTGCAGCATCAAGCCTTACAACCCACACATCATTGTTGCCATAGTTACCGGTCACATCACTGTCGTTCGATGCCGTATATCCGGTAAAAATATATCCCCCATCCGGGGTTTGCCTGATATCATTTGCAGATTCCGGGCCGCTTCCCCCATATTTTTTTTGCCACTGAATGCCGCCAATGGAATCCGTTTTAACAATCCAGCAATCTTTCGAGCCATAATTACCGCTTACGTCCCCGTCGGCCGACTGGGAACTGCCGGCCATGATGTAACCGCCGTCCTGGGCGGGAGCAATGCTGGTACCAAAATCATGACCGGAGCCACCATAGCATTTCTGCCAGACCATATTTCCGGAGGTATCCAGCTCAACAGCCCAGAAATCCACACCGCCGTGGTTGCCCGTTACATCGCTGTCGTTTGAATTTGTACGGCCCAATGCCATGAAATGGTTATTGCTGGTTTGAATAACGGAAGATGAAGCATCCTCCGAAGAGCCACCCAGGCATTGCTGCCATTGTTTGGCGCCTGTACTGTCCAGCCTGATAATCCAGCAATCATGACTTCCTCCGTTATTGCCGCTGACATCTCCGTCGCCGGAATCGGAATATCCCGCAAGTATAAATCCGCCATCTCCGGCCGGCTTGAAATCCAATGCATAATCGTTTTCCGTTCCGCCGTAACACTTCTGCCATATGATCCCTCCGGCGGTATCTAATTTTAACAGCCAGTAATCGGTGCCCACAAGAATACCCGGATAATTATATGTAATGGTAACGTCTCCGTCATACGATGATGTTCTGCCCGCAACAATAAAGTTTCCATCAGGGAGCCCGGCAGCGAAACAGGCCAGATCATTCCGGCTTCCTCCATAACACTTCGCCCATTGAATCCCAGGGGCTGTCTGGGAAAAGGACTGAAAACTGATAATAGAATAATGAATAAAACCAAGGAATACGATCATGTATGTTTTTTTCATTGCAGCATGGCTTTAGATTCAATTACGAGTCATTCAGCGTTATTCAAATCAGTACAAAAAGCAGTTTCGTCCGCCCTCAACAATTGCCTTCCGCAACGAATATAAATAAATTTACCGTTTGTTGTACACGGAACAAATTTACTGCTATATCATGGCCTTCCGGGCCGTGAAACAGACTTATGAATGTATTATAATCAATCAGATACCAGGAGTGTCCATGACCCTGTATATACGTTTTATCTCCAATGGAACCAGGTTCCGTTCAACCTGAAGTACCAAGTTGTCAGTCGAACCATCCCGCCTCAGGCGGAAGGTATTAAACCCGGAAACGTGAAGTGTGGTAATAAACCCTTGCCATCACCGGGTTTTTACCTGTGAGGGGCTTTTCGGTTACTCCTCTTAATGTTATGCGCCGTTTTAAAATCTGAAATTTATTGGAATATTATAGCGAACCTTGACAGTTTGATTGCACTGCTTTCCAGGAATCCAATTTGGCATTAATTTAATTACTCGAATTGCTTCTTCGTCTAATCCAAACCCCGTGCCCTTGATAACTTTTACATCTTCGATGATTCCGGATTGATTAACTATAATTGTAACAAAAACTATTCCTGAAATTTTCTTTTGTCTTGCTTCATCGGGATATTTAACATTGGACCTGATGAATTCAATTAATTTTACCTCACCTCCAGGAAAGCTAGGCATGTCTTTAACAATCGAGAAGGTAGCATTACAACGACTATGTATTAATTCAAGTGCTTCTGAATCGCAAGCCAATGACGCATAATTCCAATCAAGGCAAGCAGCTGATGAATCCTTAAGCTGATAATTTGTGATTCCTCTATTGAAATATGAATTAACATCATTTGGATTACTCTTGATTGCCAATGAAAAACTTTCCTTTGCTTTGATGAGTTGACCCGATCGGAGTAGTACTAAACCGCGTTGATACGAACTCTCCGTTGTTACTTGTCCAAAAAGAAGCATTGGTGAATAGAGAAGAGCAAGTAAAATTTTAATTTGTAGTGTCATAGTGTTTCGAAATAAAATGGCGCATAACGGTTTGGCGCTTGGCGAAGGTGGCGATTTTCACC
>CAYWHE010000300.1:0-3267 GCA_964458125.1 uncultured Flavobacteriaceae bacterium
TGCATTTTTTTCCTTGACAATGCGGGAGAAGAGTTTTTTGGTAATGACAACCCCCTTCACCGAAGGCGGAACCTTGAGGGATGCATCCTTCACGTCCCCGGCCTTGTCGCCAAAGATGGCGCGGAGCAGTTTTTCTTCTGGTGAGGGATCGGTTTCCCCTTTCGGAGTTATTTTGCCGATCAGGATATCCCCTTCCATCACTTCGGCACCGATGCGGATCAGGCCATTTTCATCCAGTTCACGGGTGGCTTCTTCACTGACGTTCGGAATGTCGGCGGTCAGTTCTTCCAAACCCCGTTTAGTATCCCGCACTTCGAGCGAATATTCATCGATGTGAATGGAGGTAAAAATATCCTCGCGAACCACTTTTTCGGATATTACAATGGCATCTTCAAAATTATATCCCTTCCAGGGCATGAAGGCCACCTTCAGGTTGCGTCCGAGGGCAAGTTCTCCGTCCTGGGTGGCATACCCTTCGCACAGCACCTGGCCGGCTTTCACTTTTTCGCCCTTCCGGACGATAGGCTTGAGGTTGATGTTGGTGTTCTGGTTGGTTTTCTGGAACTTGGTCAGCCTGTAGCTTTTCAGGTCGTCTTCAAAACTGATCAGCTTTTCATCATCGTTGCGGGAGCTGCGGATGATAATTTCTGTTGCATCCACATATTCCACCACCCCGTCATTTTCGGCATTTATCAGTACTCTTGAATCCCGGACAACAATACCTTCCAGGCCGGTTCCGACAATTGGAGATTCCGGTCTCAATAAAGGTACGGCTTGCCGTTGCATGTTGGAGCCCATCAGGGCGCGGTTGGCATCATCGTGTTCAAGGAAGGGAATCAGGGATGCCGCAATGGAGGCAATCTGATTTGGCGCCACATCCATCAGCTGGATGCCTGCAGGCTCCAGGATGGGGAAATCACCCATGGACCGTACGATGATACGGTTTTCCTTAAAAGAACCGTCTGTTTCCAGCTGCGCATTGGCCTGAGCAATTGCCTTCTGATCTTCCTCTTCGGCTGTCAGGTAAACCACATCCTTATTTAAATCCACTTTCCCGCCGGTAATGGTGCGGTAGGGTGTGGCGATGAAGCCCAGGTTATTAATTTTAGCGTACACACAAAGGGATGAAATCAGACCAATATTCGGGCCTTCCGGTGTTTCAATGGTACACAAACGGCCATAGTGGGTATAATGCACGTCACGAACTTCGAATCCGGCCCTTTCACGGGAAAGACCTCCGGGTCCGAGAGCGGAAAGCCTTCTTTTATGGGTAATCTCTGCCAGCGGGTTGGTTTGATCCATAAACTGAGACAGCTGGTTGGTTCCAAAAAAGGAATTAATGACGGAAGAAAGTGTTTTGGCATTGATCAGATCGGCCGGCGTGAACACTTCGTTATCGCGAACGTTCATCCGCTCCCGGATGGTACGGGCCATCCGGGCCAGTCCCACGCCAAACTGCGTATATAACTGTTCGCCAACCGTACGAACCCTCCTGTTACTGAGATGATCGATATCGTCCACATCGGCTTTGGAGTTAATCAGCTCAATCAGGTATTTAATGATGGAGATGATATCTTCCTTGGTCAGCACTTTTGTATCGTAAGGAATGGCCAGGTTAAGTTTCCGGTTAATCCGGTATCGTCCCACTTCACCGAGGTCATAACGTTTATCGGAGAAAAACAATTTGTCGATGATGCCCCTGGCCGTTTCTTCATCAGGAGGTTCGGCATTCCGCAGCTGCCGGTAGATATGCTCCACAGCTTCCTTTTCGGAGTTGGAGGTATCCTTCTGAAGCGTGTTGTAAATAATGGCGTAATCACCGGAATTCATGTCCTCTTTATGCAGGATGATGGCCTTTACTCCGGCATCGGTGATGGTGTCGATATGCTGGTCTTCCAGGATGGTTTCCCGTTCCAGAATCACTTCATTACGTTCAATGGAAACCACCTCACCGGTATCTTCGTCAACGAAATCCTCCACCCAGGTTTTCAATACACGGGCAGCGAGTTTGCGCCCAATCACCTTTTTCAGGGCTACTTTGCTCACCTTGATTTCATCGGCAAGACCAAAAATTTCAAGAATGTCCTTGTCCGTCTGGAAACCAATGGCACGCAGCAGGGTGGTGACGGGAAATTTTTTCTTCCTGTCGATGTAAGCGTACATCACGTTATTGATATCGGTGGCGAACTCAATCCAGGAACCCTTGAACGGAATCACCCTGGCGGAATAGAGTTTGGTGCCATTGGCATGCCGGCTTTGCCCGAAGAACACGCCGGGCGAACGGTGCAACTGGGAAACCACCACCCGTTCAGCCCCATTGATGACAAAAGTACCTTTGGGCGTCATATACGGAATCGTACCGAGGTAAACATCCTGCACAATGGTTTCAAAATCTTCGTGTTCAGGATCAGTGCAGTACAACTTGAGTTTTGCTTTCAGGGGTACACTGTATGTAAGCCCCCTTTCGATACATTCCTCCAGCTTGTAGCGTGGGGGATCGATGAAATAATCGATGAATTCCAGCACAAAATTATTGCGGGAATCTGAAATGGGGAAGTTTTCGCTGAAAACCTTAAACAGTCCTTCGTTATGGCGGTTGTCGGAGGTGGTTTCAAGCTGGAAAAAGTCCTGGAACGATTTTAACTGGATTTCCAGAAAATCAGGATAAGGAATGGCCTGTTTACTTGAGGAGAAGTTGATCCTTTTTGAGATGTTCTTGTCCGGGGAATTTTTGATATGAGCCAATGGATTCTGGTTTTAGTTGAATTGAAGATGCATTACGTTAAGCGCAAGTCAGTTCGAGATGACTTATCTACAAAAGGGCATAGACCTGTGCCGGTTTTGGGCCGGCAGAGGTCTATGAAAGCGTTACCCGTTCAGGTTATTTAACCTCAACTTCGGCACCGGCCTCTTCAAGCTGTTGTTTAAGAGAAGCTGCTTCCTCCTTGGAAACGCCCTCCTTCACAGGCTTGGGAGCACCGTCAACCAGGTCTTTGGCTTCTTTCAGGCCAAGACCGGTAAGTTCTTTCACCAGTTTCACGATCGCCAGCTTCGCGCCACCCGGTGCTTTGAGGATGACATCGAAAGTTGATTTTTCTTCGGCTGCGGCTCCACCGCCTCCGCCAGCTGCAGCAGGAGCAACCGCTACAGCAGCAGCAGCAGGCTCTATACCATACTCGTCTTTAAGGATTTTTGCCAATTCATTTACTTCTTTTACTGTCAGGTTTACCAACTGATCAGCAAATGCTTTTAAATCTGCCATTTGTT
>CAYWHE010000301.1:0-3264 GCA_964458125.1 uncultured Flavobacteriaceae bacterium
CAATGTCAATGTTGCCGGCGAATCCGCCGCTTCCAATAGCCTGACGGATGCCCTCCTGTTAAATTACAACGCCTCGGGTGTTTTAAACTGGTCGGCACTGTATAACGGGAACGCAAACGGTGAGGACAGCTGGAGGCAGGTCCTGTCGGGAACTGACGGAAAAATATTTTCAGGAGGGTTTACTTCCTCCACCGCCACCGGCTCAGATATCATCACGAAAAGGTATTGCAGCAATCCGGCAGCACTTGTAACAGCCGGAGGACCCGTTACCTTTTGTTCAGGCGGGCAGGTATCCCTGCAGGCCAATACTGGTTCCGGCCTGGGTTATCAATGGATGAAGAACGCAGTCGACATCAATGGGGCCACCGCCTCCCTGTATCCTGCTGCTGCATCGGGCACCTATTCGGTGCTGGTCACGGCCGGAGGGAACTGCCGGACCAGCAGCCCGGGCCTGGTTGTCAGCGCCCAAACAGTTACCGCAACCATAAACCCGGCCGGCCCGGTCACTCTTTGCGCCGGCGACAGCATCCTGTTGCAGGCCAGTACGGGCAACGGTCTCAGCTACCAATGGAAAAAAAGCGGCACAGCAATATCGGGAGCCACTTCGGTCATTTATTCGGCAAAAACAGCCGGTACGTATAAGGTAGTTGTTACCAATACCGGCGGTTGCTCCGGAACTTCGGCCGGCACCTCCGTCAGCATCAATTGCCGCAACCAGGAGGACGTGATCCTTCCGGAGAACCAGCTTCCGATTGCCTATCCTAATCCATTCGAAACCGATCTGACTGTCCGTTTACCGGCCGGCCAATCGGCCATTTACAGGATCAGTCTCCGTGATCTGGCAGGAAGGATGGTATGGGAATCCGAAGTCACGAATACAGAATCCTTCCATATAAACGGATCCGCCCTGGAGCAAGGCCTTTACATGCTCCGTGTGACTGCACCCGGATTCAGCAGCACTATCCGCCTGCTGAAACAACTGCCCGATTAATATGCCCGTAGTAATATCATCTGCCCAAGCCCGATAGCCGATTCAAGACCTTAAACAAATTAATAATCCTAAAAAAAAGACAGATGAAAGTAAAAATGATTACCACAACAGCCATGCTGATCGCATCACTCGCCGCATTCCAGGTTTCCCAGAACTACCTGCAATCCAAACCTGACGGGGCGCCAACCGGAGTTACCGGCTCTCCTGGCGACAATAATAACACCTGTGCCAAATCAGGATGTCATACGGGTGTTTCGGTTAAAACAAAAACCGGGTTGATCAAATCCAATGTACCTTCCAGCGGGTATGTTCCAGGCACCATTTACACCATCACGGCGAAGGTAAAATCACCAACAGTAAACCGCTGGGGGTTTGAGATCTCACCGCAAAATCCGGTTACTTATGCCAAACTCGGTACCCTCATTGTCACCAATTCCACGCAGACCAAACTGGTTGGTACAGGCAAGTACATCACGCATAAGCAAGCGGGCAACTCGGGCGCCGGAACAAAAACATGGACCTTTAACTGGCAGGCTCCTCCCGCCGGATCAGGTAAAGTGAAGTTTTACGGAGCCTTCCTGTATGCCAACAATAACGGCAGCGAATCAGGAGATACCACCTACAAATCAACGCTCGTTATATACGAAGACACGATTCCGGCACCGCGTCTCTCCCTGGAGAACACGGATGTAACAGCCGCAGGTTGCCCGGCGTCTCTGGAAACCACGGTATATCCCAATCCATTCCGGGACGCTTGCCGTATCCGTATCAATTCCCTGTCGGATGAGGACATCAGCTATACTGTTTACGATGTATCCGGCAGCCTGGTTCAAAAATCAGGAGTCATGGCCGTTGATTCCTACCTGGAATTCGGAAACGACCTGGTACCGGGAATATATTTTGTCCGCGTTACCCAGGGTGAAAACTCCCGGACCATGAAAATAGTTAAAACGAGATAAAAACGATTAAAAAATATTTCCATGAGTAAAAAACATTTCATTTTTGCCATCGTGATTCTGGCTGTTTCCTGGGTGGTCCAGGTGAATCAAAACCCGGTATATTCGAATGAAAACGGAGCTCCTAACGCCGTGTCGGGTTCCCCGGGTGATAACAGTAAAACGTGCGCCAAAAGCGGGTGTCATACAGGCAATGCGGTGGTGAACATTCCCGGCCTTATCACGTCGAATATTCCACCAGGAGGGTATGTTCCGGGAACAACCTATACGATTACGGCCACCTGCAGCCAGTCCGGTATCAGCAAATGGGGATTTGAAATTTCTCCCCAGGACAATTCCGGTAACCTCCTTGGGCAGTTGGTCATAACCAACGCTACGCAGACCAAAATCGTGAACACCAAGTATGTCACTCATAAAACGGCAGGTTCTTCAGGTTCAGGAAGCAAGACCTGGTCGTTCGATTGGGTGGCTCCGGCAGCAGGCACCGGAGATGTCACCTTTTACGGCACCTTCAACTATGCCAATAATAATGGAAGCGATTCAGGGGATCATATTAAGACATCCTCACTGGTCATACCGGAATATACAGGCGCAACCGGTATTGCTGCAGCAACTGCTCATGAAAAATACGTTGAGGTGTTTCCGAATCCCGTCCGGGACCAGATCAGTATCCGGTATGTCACCGCATCATCCGGAAAGGTAACCATTGGCCTGTATGACAAGACAGGTAAAAAGGTGAAGGTGCTGCTCGATGAAATGCGTGAGCCAGGTCGGCACCAGGAAACCATGCTGCTTCAAGGAATTGCACCGGGGGTTTACGGCATTGAAGTGATCACAGGAAAACGGATCGAGGTTAAAAAAATAATGGTTTTATAACGTTTATAGTTTTAGTTTCATGGTTGAGCCGCCTCTGTAGGGCGGCTTTTTATATCCTAAAAACAGGTGATCAATTGTATGAACCTCAGATCAAGGCCTGGACCCATCCCGATACGCTTCGCTTTCGGAATTTATTCGACAACGACTTTCACTTCGGACTTTGTCCCTGTAAAAGTCAAGTCAAATTGAACCCCGATTCCGCGGTTGGAAGCGGGGTATTAAGCCCATCCCGATTCGCTTCGCGACCGGGATTCATTCGACTACAACTTTCACTTCGGACGTTGTCCTTGTAAAAGTCAAGTCGAATTGAACCCCGATTCCGCTGTTGGAAGCGGAGTATTAAGCCCATCCCGATTCGCTTCGCGACCGGGATTCATTCGACTACAACTTTCACTTCGGACGTTGTCCTTGTAAAAGTCAAGTCGAATTGAACCCCGATTC
>CAYWHE010000302.1:0-3263 GCA_964458125.1 uncultured Flavobacteriaceae bacterium
CCGGGGTTTGATGAAAAAAGAAAAAGCAACCGTTCCGGGTTGCCTTTTACAGTTCGGATTGATTACTTAGCAGGCTCCGGTTCAGCCTTTTTTTCCTCTTTGGGCCTGGCTGATTTGTCGATCATGCGGATCATTTCTTTTCCATCCTTGCATTTTCCGGGTTCGCGGCTGGTGGTTCCGTCCTCACAATAATACATGCCGTCCCGGATCAGGGCCTTGCTGTGATGCGGACATGATCCCGGTTTGGCGGAGGTATAATCACACATGGGACAGCAGTAATTCTTCATGGCCACCTTGCGGGTAACGGTGCCTTTGGCCGGCTGGGCCTCCTGTTTCACCGGAGCCGGTTTCTCCTGTTCCTGGGCAAACAAGGTTGCGGAACAGAAAACAACGATGCAGGTGACGATTAATTTTTTCATGTCTTGGTGTTTTAAACGTGCCTGCAAAGATATCACCGGAATGCTTCACTTCCCCATCCAGGCAAAAATTTCAATGGGTTGATTCCCAAATCAATTTTTATCTTTGCTAAGTCTTGTCCATATTCATGAACGTAACGCCCGGGATTAGTCTCCTCTCTGCCCTTCTGTTTATTCCGGCAGCAAGCAGCTACGGACAGCAAACGGAAAAGCAGTTTCCGGACAGTATCCGTTTCCGGAGGATGGAAGTGCCGAAAAGGGCCAACAACCTGATTAAAACCAACCCGGTGGCGTTGATTTTCGGATGCATTCCATTTTACACGGGTGAGGCCAGGCTGGTCAATGAAACAACGGTTTCCCTCTATCAAAGTGTTTATATCGGGGCCTCCTATCTTTATAAAAGTCCGTTTCTCAGCCTGGTAGAAAGGGATTCGGCCTCCAACCCGGATGGAATCCGGCTGAAGGTAAACGGCTGGCGGGTGCAGGCCGGTTATAAATTTTACCTGAACGGCATGATTAAAAGCCAGCGGGATCAAATGCGCGGGCCCGCTCCGAAAGGCGCCTATGTGGCTCCGCATATTTCCTATGCCACAGCCAAGGTAACGACCTCTTACCTGAAATCCCAGGGAAAATATTACCGCATCAATTTTTTCAATGTTGACCTCCGTACAGGATACCAGCTGGTGGCGGGACGAAAATTTGCATTTGACATATTTACCGGCTTTGGTTATATGGATAATAAGGTGGTTTATCATGAAAGTAACAGGGCTAATTATCGCGTGGATACCAGTGAAGATGGTTATTTTTATACCAGTTACCTGAAAATTGTCTTTGGATTTAACCTGGGATTCGCGTATTAAGCAACCGTTCAGGCTTGTATGAAATCACCAAAACAGCAAACCCCAAAGGTCCGTCAACCGGGAAAAAAAACCGGAAGTCCTCCGGTCCTGCAAACAAAAACCTCCAACTGGTGGCTGCCTTTTTTGTTTATCCTGCCCGTTACCTTTTTCCTGCTGAGCCCATGCCTGAAAAACGGATTTACCAACTGGGATGATCCCACCTACATCCTGGATAACCCGTTAATCAAAACATTATCAGCGGAAAATCTGAAAAAGATTTTTACCGAAGTCTATTTTTCCAATTACCAGCCCCTGCATATTTTTTCCTACGCCCTGGAATATCATTTTTTCAGGGATTCGGCCACCGGCTATCATGCCGTCAGCATTCTCCTGCACCTGACCAATACCCTGCTGGCCGGGTGGCTGGCCTGGCTGCTTACCGGAAGGAAATGGGCCGTGATGCTGACGGGGCTCCTCTTTGGTATTCATCCCCTGCACGTGGAAAGCATCGCCTGGGCGGCCGAACGGAAGGACCTGCTGTATGCCTTGTTCTTTTTCCTTTCCCTGGGTTATTACATCCGTTACCTCAGGAACGGGGAGAAAATCACGGATATCGTATACGCTTTAATATTTTTTACACTTTCCGTTTTTTCAAAAGCCATGGCCGCTTCCCTGCCACCGGTTTTAATTTTATTAGATATTTATTACAGGCGGCCATGGACAATGAAGGTCTGGCTTGAAAAAATCCCCTTTTTTATCCTTGCCCTGGTGATGGGAATGGTTTCCGTTAACGCTTCCCGGGAATCGGGATCCATTGCGGGTAATGAAAGTTTCTCCTTATTCGAACGGATATTGTTCGCCAATTACAACCTCTATCAGTATTACCTGAAATTGCTGGTTCCCGCGCATCTCTCGGCCTATTATCCCTACCCGGAAAAGTCAGCCGGTTCGTTACCGTGGCACTATTATCTTTCTCCCCTCTTTACCGCAGTGCTTGCGGGATGGTGTCTATGGACGTTTAAAAAGAACAGGCTTTATTTCATGTGGACCGGTTTTTTTGTAGTGACGATTATGCTGGTTTTGCAGGTATTGCCTGTTGGTCCGGCCATATTTTCAGAACGTTACAGTTATGTTCCCTCCTTTGGCCTGTTCCTGCTGATGGGAACCGGTTTTGACGTGCTCGTCAGCCGATCATCCGGGAAAATCAAAAACCTGCGTCCGGCCGTTTTTGCCCTGGCAGGCACCTGGTGCCTTTGGCTGGGCGCTGTCACCTGGCAACGATGCGGGGTCTGGAAGGACAGCATTACGTTGTGGAATGATGTCATCAGCCAGTTTGATACGGCTTTGCATGCCTATAACAACAGGGCCGACGCCTTTTATAAAAGCGGGCAATACGAAGCGGCCATCCGGGACCTCGACAAGGCCATTTCACTCAACGGGAACTACGCCATGGCCTGGTATAACCGGGGAAACGCTTACGGACAGCTGGGGAAATTCGAGGAAGCCTTCCGGGACCTGGATCAGGCCATCGGCCTGGATCCGAAGAATGCCAATGCCTACAATAAACGCGGACAGGCCAATGCCGTACTGGGCAGGAAGGAAAACGCCTTTGTTGATTTTAACAAGGCCCTGGAACTGGATCCGGCCAATGCCGAGATTTATTACAACATAGGTATTACCCACCTGAATGCCGGGAACCGGGATGAGGCCTGCAAGGCCCTGTTGAAGGCCGCAGGGATGAACTTTGCCGCCGCCCTGAAACCCTATAACGACATCTGCCGGTAATTTTTTTTGAAACCGTAAAACTTTTAGCGCCCGGTCTTGTTTGAAATTGTATGTATATACATATAAAACAAATCCAATTATCAAACAAATCCTAAAACATTCACCTATCATGAAAAAATTAGTATTAATGGCCGGCCTGGCGACAGGATTCAGCACAGCGGAGGCGAAAACTACCAGGACGCTTGAGCCCGCCCATACACGGGTAGGTTTTACACTCAGTCAC
>CAYWHE010000303.1:0-3230 GCA_964458125.1 uncultured Flavobacteriaceae bacterium
CATAATCATTGATGCCCACGCCCAGGAAAATGATGCGGTCCATCATCAGCCTTGAAAATACATCCATGGTGGCGATGTTCAGCTGGCGTTCTTCAATAATGGTCGGCGATATGTAATCGGCATAAACGGAATTGATATACCCGTCAACAGTAGCACTGCTGATACCATGATGCTTGACGGCATATTTCCGGAAATCTTTTTTAAGATCCATAAATTTTTTTGTTGAGATTAGTTGATAACAGGGTTCAAAGGTAACTGATTTGATATGGAATTCAAAACCATCCGGCAACCCTGTTGAACGGTCAGTGGCGGTGTTCGGTTACGGTTTTGATAAAATCTTCATAGGATATTTTCTTTATATCCTTGTTCACCAGGTTGCGCAGGAATTCGAAAACCTTGCGGCCGGTCAGGCTTTCCATCACGTAGTTCATGTTCTCCGGCTTCTGCAGGTAGCGCATCGCCATTTTATGGATGGTTTCTTCATCGATATTCCGCGAACCGTAACGTGCAAACTGATCGTAAACCAGCTGCCTGGCGAAATTCATGATTTCTTCCTCACCAAAGTCAAGCTGGTTGTCCTTAAAGATTTTATTTTCAATCAGCCTCCATTTGATGCCGCGGGCATGACGGGGATATTCCTTTTCAATTTGTTCCGCCGTGGTTGGTTTTTCATCCACGGTCAGCATCCAGCGTTTCAGGAAATTATCCGGCAGGGAGACATTCACTTCTTCCAGCAGGACATCCTCCAGGTCATGCTGCAATTTAAGTTCGCTTTCATTTAAGTACATGGATGAAAGTTTGGCCTTGATGCGGTCCATGAAGTCCTGCTCGGAAGTCACTGTCCCTTCACCGAAAACCTGGTCGAAAAAGTGCTGGTTCAGGGCGGCGGGTTCCTGTTTATTGATGCTTTCAATGGTAAAGTTGAAATCAGACTGAAGTTGCATGGCCTGTTCCTTTTTCAGCTGCAGCATAGCGGCCATTTCTGATGCATCGTGGCCGGTGATCCTGCCCGGATTCAGCACGGTCACATCGCCTTTTTTAGTGCCAAGCAGGGATTTTTTAATGGCTTCATCACGGATGCCCTCCATGGTCATCGTAGATGTGTTTTTAATGCCGTTTTCCTTCACCAGTCCGGCTTCATCCAGTTCTTCAAAATGACCGTACAGGATACATTGCTCATCCGTTGTTTCCTGTTCGGCAAAAGTGCCGAAGCGTTTCCGGACGGAATCCAGGTATTGCTGAACCTGGGTATCGTGAATTTCAATTTCATAGAAGGGCACCGCCTTTTTAGGGGGCAGGGTCAGTTCAAAAGCCGGGGCCAGGCCCAGGTCGAATGAAAACTCATAATCCAGCGGCTTTTCCCAGTCGGCTTCCAGCTCCCTGATGGGCTGCGGAATGGGATTGCCCAGGATTTCAAGCTGGTTGGTTTTAATATAATTTTCAAGCGATTCGGAAACAAGCTTGTTCAGTTCGTCAAACAGGATGGCTTTGCCATACATTTTCCTGATCATTCCCGCCGGCACCATGCCTTTCCGGAAACCGGGCATGTTGGCTGTTTTCTGCGTTTTTTTAAGCATCTCATTGACTTTACCTTCGTAATCGGAAGGGGTCAGCCGGATGCGGACGGTGGCGGTTAAATCTTCGGTTAATTCCTTTACAATGTCCATGAATTGAGTTAAATGTTGTGCGGGCGGAGGGACTCGAACCCGCACGCCTTACGGCACCAGATCCTAAGTCTGGCTCGGCTACCAATTACGACACACCCGCAGTATACTGTTCAACCGGTCGGGAACGGCCGGTTTTTTTAATTTGGAGCGCAAAAGTAAGCTATAATTATTAAAAAGCCTAACGATTATTCGCGGTTACGGTCAGGTTTTGTTGCTTTTCCTTCGGAAAAAGGATTTACTAACGGAAGGCAATCCGGCTTTTCCTTTGACACTCAGTCACTGTGCTTCCTGATTAGATCTGCTTTAAATGAAAACCTTTACTTTTGCCGTATGAACAAGACGAAATGCTGACCATCGATCCCAAAGAAATCAAAACCGGAGCCTTGCATGCTTACATGCTCAGCGCCATTGCCCCCCGACCCATTGCTTTTGCCAGTACCATCGATAAAGAGGGAAGAATGAATCTCAGTCCTTTCAGCTTTTTCAATGCCTTTGGCTCCCGGCCGCCCATTCTGGTATTCAGTCCGGCGCGCAGGGTACGCGACAATACCATCAAGCATACGCTTGAAAATGTGATGGAGGTTCCCGAGGTAGTCATCAATATGGTAAATTATGCCATGGTGCAGCAAACATCGCTTTCCAGTTGCGAGTATCCAAAAGGCATCAATGAATTTGAAAAGGCGGGTTTCACCCCGCTGAAATCCGACATGGTAAAACCATTCAGGGTAAAGGAATCGCCTGTACAGCTGGAATGCCGGGTCAACCAGGTGATTGAAACCGGGCAGGAGGGAGGAGCGGCCAACCTGATCATCTGCGAAATCCTGGCCATGCATATTTCAGAAGACGTGTTGGATGCGGATAATCGCATTGATCAGAACAAAATCGATCTGGTGGCCCGCATGGGTGGCGACTGGTACTGCCGTGCCTCCGGTGCGGCATTGTTCAGGGTGGAAAAACCCAACCTGAAGCTGGGCATTGGTTTCGACCGGCTACCAGCTGCTATCCGGAGCAGCAATGTTCTTTCGGGCAACGACCTGGGAATCCTGGCAAACGTGGAGGCCCTTCCCGGTAAGGAAGAAGTTTTGGCTTTTGCTTCAGAACCTGAAGTCAGGAAACTAACGGATGCTATAAACGAAAATAATGTAACGCGGGAATTCGCCACCCATCTGGCGGCAAAAAAACTGCTAGCTGCAGGACGGGTTATGGAAGCCTGGAAACTGCTGCTGTTGTCGTAGCCGTGATTTTTTGCATCACCATTCCGGTTACGGAGGGTAATGAATCTCCAAAGCATTTTTAAATATTGGTTACCGGGATCCTCCGGAGAATGAAAAGTTTTCCCGGTGATTACGCCGCGGCCTGCCGAAATGAGTTTCAGGGTTGAAAGCAACCCCGGGAAGCCTTATGGGTTATACCCTGTTCCATACCTTCAGGAATTAATTTTGATTTTCCTGATCCGGTTCATTTCTTTTTCTAGTTTCATCACCTTCTGATACAAATCATCCGTGGCAGGTTCGGGCAGTTCGCTGCTGATGTAATTGATAAACTTCCAGATTTCCTTAACTT
>CAYWHE010000304.1:0-3177 GCA_964458125.1 uncultured Flavobacteriaceae bacterium
AGTACCAGGATGGTATTCGCATTTTTTACGGAAGAAACGCGATGACCCAATATGATGGTGGTCCTGTCCTTCATGATGCGCTGCAGGTTGTTCAGGATTTCCTCTTCGGTCTGGGTATCCACAGCGGAAAGGCAATCGTCAAAGATGAGAATTTTGGGCTGTTTGATGATGGCCCTGGCGATGGATATCCGTTGTTTCTGACCTCCCGACAAGGTTATGCCCCTTTCGCCAACCACCGTTTCAAATCCGTTTCGCAGTTCCATGATATTGGCATAAACAGCTGCATCCCGGGCCGCCTGTTCAATCCGTTCGTTCAGGGCCTCACCCGGAGCCATATCCTGCAGTCCGAAATAGATGTTCCCGGCAACGGTATCCGAAAACAGGAAAACATCCTGGGGCACGTAACCGGTTTCCCTGCGTATATGGTTGAGGTTATGGTTGCGGATATCCAGTCCGTCAACCAGGATTACTCCCGAAGTAACATCCATCAGTCGCAACAGCAGGTTGGCCAGTGTGGTTTTGCCGGAGCCGGTCCGACCGATGATGGCCATGCTCTGACCGGCAGGCAGATGAAAGGATATGTTTTTCAAAACCGGCCTGGAATCGCCTTCATACCCGAACGATACCTCCCGGAAGGTGATATCGCCTTTGATCTCCCTTACCGGCTGGTGATCAGCGGTGATGGCGGGCCGGGTAAAGAGGAATTCATTGATGCGTTCCTGGGAGGCCGCAGCCCGTTGCACCTGCGTGACCGTCCAGCCCAGGGTGGCCACCGGCCAGGTCAGCATGTTGACATAAATGATAAACTCCGCAATGTTACCGATGGTGAGGCTGCCCCTGATCACTTCGAGTCCGCCGATGTAAATGGTCAGCAGGGAGCTTAACCCGATCAGGACCAGCATGGCCGGAAAAAAAAGTGCGTTGACCCGTACCAGTTCCATGGATACATCTTTATACTCCTGGCTTTGTCTGACAAAAGCCTTCTCGTAAAGCTTTTCCTTCCCATAAGCCTTCAGCACCCGGATTCCCGAAAAGGCTTCCTGCACAAAGGTGGAAATTCCGGAAAGTTTGGCCTGCACCCGTTCACTCCGGTGGTTGATGATATCGTGCACGTAATAAACCACGAACACCAGAACAGGCAGTGGGATCAGCACATACAAAGTCAGGGTTGCGTTCACCCGGATCATGGTGGTGATGACCAGGGCAAAAAGGACCACCAGGTTGATGGTATACATAATGGCCGGTCCAAGGTACATGCGTACCCGGCTGACGTCTTCACTGATTCTGTTCATCAGGTCACCGGTATTGTTCCGGGTGTAAAAGGAAGGTGTCAGGCGCTGGTAATGTTCGAAAATTTCATTTTTCAGGTCGTATTCAATCATTCTGGACATCACGATGATGGTCTGCCGCATAAAGAACATGAAAAGGCCTTTCAGCAGCGCCATGATCAGTACCAGCAAGCCGAAAACCAGGATGCTGAAGGTGATGAGCCGGTATACGCCGGCCTGGCCGGTGAATCCGTCAAACTGCCTGTATACCTGAAGGTTGTCCGACACCACGTTCAGCGCATTCCGGATCAATTGAGCGGGGAGGATGCCAAACAGGTTGGAAATACTAACAAAGACGATTCCCAGCAGCAACCTCCATTTGTATTTCAGGAAAAATTTATGGAGGTAAAAGAGTGCTTGCAAGGGTCGGGTTTTTATTGGTCGTATTTCCGGTCAGGCAGGGGTAAATCCCTGGTTTTGTGCGGACCGGATAAATGGTTTTTAACAATTTGGGTAAATTTAAAAAAAACATACCTTTGCGCTCCTGAATTTACCCTGTATCGAAGAATCAGGGCGTACAAAAGTACGATTTAGACTTAACACATACAGCACTCCCATGATAGAGGTAAAAGAATTGAAAGAAGCCGCAGTGACGCCAGGGGTATTCAGTTTGATGAGCGGATACGGACACGAACAGGTTGTTTTTTGTTACGATAAGGATACAGGATTAAAGGCTATCATCGCCATACACAATACCGTTCTGGGCCCCGCCCTGGGCGGAACCCGGATGTGGATGTACAACAGTGAAAACGAAGCCCTGAATGACGTGCTTCGCCTTTCCAGGGGCATGACCTACAAAGCCTCCATTTCGGGTCTGAACCTGGGTGGCGGCAAAGCCGTGATTATAGGGGATTCCAAAAAAGATAAATCAGAGCCCCTTTTCCGTCGTTTCGGACGCTTCATCAATAACCTGGGCGGGAAGTATATCACGGCGGAAGATGTGGGTACCAGTACCCAGGACATGGAATACGTGCGGAAGGAAACCAGTTTTGTAACCGGAATTGCCGAATCACAGGGTGGCGGAGGAGATCCATCCCCGGTGACGGCTTATGGGGTCTATATGGGTATGAAAGCATCGGCCAGGGAGGCCTGGGGCAATGATTCCCTGAAAGGAAAAAAGATCCTGGTACAGGGAGTAGGCCATGTAGGCGAGAACCTGGTCAGGCACCTGACCGAAGAACAAGCCATCGTATTGATCACCGATATCAACGAAGAAGCCCTTAAAAATGTGTCTTCCCATTACGGGGCGGAAGTGGTGAAGGGTGATGGCATCTACGATCTGGACATCGATATTTACGCGCCCTGTGCATTGGGAGCCACGCTGAATTCAGACAGCATTGCCCGCCTGAAATGTTCCGTCGTTGCCGGTGCAGCCAACAACCAGCTGGCCGATGAAACCATTCACGGTCCCATGCTCATGCAAAAAGGTATCATTTATGCACCTGACTTCCTCATTAATGCCGGGGGCCTGATCAATGTCTATTCGGAGTTGAATGGCTATAACAGGGAAAATGCGCTCAAAGGCGCCCAGCACATCTATGATGTCACCCTGGAGATCCTGCAAAAATCAAAACGGGAAAACATACCTTCCTACCAGGCCGCCAAGGAAATTGCAGAGAACAGGATCAGTGAAAAACTAAAACAGGCCAAAGCCTGAACCTGACACCGAAGGTTGCACCGGCCTTACCGACCAAAGGCCACCCCAAGTTCTTTATACTAAATTATGCTGAGCAGAAGGCAATTACGGATTAAAGTGTTGCAGGCCCTTTACGCCTATTATCAGGATGACCGGCATGATACCCAGGCCGCAGAAAGGGAGTTGTTCCGCGGCATTGAAAAGACTTACGAT
>CAYWHE010000305.1:0-3158 GCA_964458125.1 uncultured Flavobacteriaceae bacterium
CTCCTGGTTAAAAGGTTCCAAAGAACAGCTCTTCGATTACGGGAAACTTGCTGCCATGATCCTGGGAAAACAAAAGGAACTGAAAAAAAGAATCATGATCCGGTACGGGGATGTTATTAAAACCATTGAAATTTCAGATGTTGCCTATTTTTACACCGAAGATAAAATCAACTTCCTTCGGACGAAAACCAACATCACCTATCCCATCGATTTCAACCTCGATGAACTGGAAGAAATGATCGATCCCAAAACTTTTTTCAGGATTAACAGGCAGTTCATCATCAACTTTCAGGCGATTTCCAAAATGGTCGCTTTTTCCAAATCAAGAGTTAAAATCATTCTTGAACCGGCTTGTGAAATTGAAACCATTGTCAGCACCGAACGATCGGGCAATTTTAAACATTGGCTTACCGGGGATATCCAGCATAATAATAAAGACGAAGTACCTGAAAACTGAATCTCCCGGCCATGTCTATTCCCCCGGCCCAATGATTGACTGAAAAGATCAAGCCGGGGCTGTCTGGCATGACCATTACTATCAAATTTTATTACCTGCTGCCTTGGGCTCCTCCGTAAAATTATTAATTTTATAGGTAAATAGACTTTTATTTGGGGTGAATAGCGTCAATTGTGTGGTAAATTTACAGGGGCTTTGATTTTCCCTGCTCAGTGAACAGTTATTCCTGTTCAGCAACAATCATTTTACAAAGACGCCTGCCAGGAATACTTTGCACCTGAATTTCATAACAGGATACCATTCATGAAAAGGTTTTACCAATTTGCTGCTGCCTTCTTATTGTTATACGCGCCTTCACGGGCTCAGGTAACGGCCGACTGGACCAATAAATATAACGCTCCCGGAGATAACTCGGATCGTTACAATGCTATGGTTCCGGATCATAATGGCAATTTTTTCCTGGCCGGGTATACCTATTCCTCCGGTACAGATAAAGATTTCCTGCTTGCTAAAGTAAATGCAGGAGGTGATACCCTTTGGACAAGGAAATTCAATCATACGGCCAACCTGGCTGATGAAGCCCTGTTGCTGGCCATTGATGCTTCAGGCAATGTTTATGTTACCGGTACATCCGACGGGGGTTCTTCGGTTTCCAAAAATGACATGCTGACATTGAAATACAATTCATCCGGAATACTGCTCTGGAATGCCCGCTATAATTATACCCTGTTCAACGAGGATGAAAGCCCGACGGGAATTGCCGTTGACAACGCCGGGAATTTGTTTGTAACCGGCCGAAGCGATCATGATGCCGGGAATGTGGATGATATGGTTACGGTTAAATATAATTCATCCGGTATTCAGCAATGGGCTGCCAGGTACAACGGTACTGCCGATGGCATTGACCGGCCAGTCGGGGTGGTGCCGGATCAAGCTGGCGGTTGTGTGGTAGGAGGCCGATACGACAGCGGTGTCGATGATGATTTCATAACCATCCGGTACGATGCCTCAGGTTCGGTTCTCTGGACCATTACTTATAATAACGGTTTTGGCAGTGACCGGGCAACTGCTTTTGCAGGGGATGATTCGGGAAACGTATATATCACAGGCCGCTCTTATAACGGCAACGATGATGATTTTACGACCATTAAATATAACAGCAGCGGATTTCAGCAATGGATTGCGGTTTACAATTCAGGAAATGATGACCGGGCCATTGCCCTTTTCGTGGATGCATCGGGAAGTGTCTATGTGACGGGCCAGACCGATGGCGGAAGCGGCGGTGTTACCAATTATAATTTTAAAACGGTAAAATACAGCTCCCTTGGGGTGCAGCAGTGGGTCAGGGGCAATCCCGGTTCTCCCAATCATGAAGATACCCCGGAAGGCCTGTTTGCCGATGCATCCGGAAATGTATACGTCACCGGGAAAAGCGATTCGAGCGGTTCGGGTATTCCAAACAACCAGTGGATGACTGTGAAGATTAATTCCTCGGGCGCTGTGCAGTGGACTAAATTTTATAACGGAAGCCTGCCCGGGGGTGATGATATTCCAGCTGCTGTATATGCCGATACAGCAGGGAATGTATATGTTGCCGGCAGTGCAACCTACAACACATCGCAAAAAGATGCCGTAATCCTGAAATACAATTCTAACGGCAACCTGCTGGCTGCCGGGAAATTTAACGGCTCCGGAGATTTTACCGAAAAAACAAAAGCCATGTGCAGGGATAAAAACAACAACCTGTACCTCACCGGTTATACCATGGGTCAGGGAAGGCAAAAGGACCTGTTTGTTCAGAAAATTTCTTCCGCCGGCACCACCATCTGGTTCAGGACCTATGACGGCACGGCCGATAATGATGAGGGCAATGCCATTGCCTGCGATACAAACGGCAATGTCTATGTGACCGGTTACAGCAATGGCAGCGGAACCTATGATGATTACATCACGATAAAATACAGCAGTTCGGGCGATACCCTGTGGACAGCCCGGTACAACTTTACTGCCCGGCAGGATGACCGTGCCACGGCCATTGCAGTAACCCCTTCCGGAGTGGTATACGTGACCGGTTACAGTGACAGCCAGGTGGATCCGCTCATCACCAATTACGATTATGCAACCATCAAATACAATGCTTCCGGATTGCAGCTCTGGGTGGCCCGGTACAATGGCACTGGAAACGGCAACGACAGAGCCGTTAAGGTGATGTCGGGCAGCAATCACGTCTATGTCACGGGCAGGAGTTTCAACGGGCTGAACGATGATATCGTCACCCTGGATTATTCCACCGCAGGGCTTATCCAGCATACCGGCATTTTCAACGGCAATACGGCAGGAGATGATCAGCCTGCAGATGCCGTTTTAGACGGCTCAACGGTTTACATCACCGGCTCCAGCTTTTCCGGCATGGCGGCAGAAAATATCGTCCTGCTGAAATATAATGCCTCGCTGGTCCAGCAATGGGCCTCCACTTATAACGGTACAGGCGATTCAACCGACAAGGCTGCCTCCCTTGCCGTGAATGCATCAGGTGTTTATTTAGCCGGGAGAACCATGACCGCTTCAGGTACCGAGGATGTCATCACGCTGAAGTATTCGAAATCAAACGGCTCCAAATCCTGGGGCAAAACCTACAATGGTTCAGCAGGTCTGAATGACCGGGGGAATTCCATTGCACTGGATCCTTCAGGCAATGTCA
>CAYWHE010000306.1:0-3132 GCA_964458125.1 uncultured Flavobacteriaceae bacterium
CCGACAACCTGGTCAGTTGCGCCAAACTCACGGCTGTCCTGAATGCTTCATCAGCCACGCAGGGGGTGAACTTCAGCTGGACGGCCGGAGGAAACGGGCATATCCTGTCCGGTGAATTAACTTCCAGTGCATCCGTGGATTCCACCGGAACTTATACAGTTACGGCTACCGACCCTGTTAATGGCTGTACCTCTGCCGATATTGCTGTGGTCACCCAGGGTCCCTGTATTTTTCCTTATTACCCGCCTCCGGTGGATGGAAAAACCGGCTCACTCATCGGGTCGGAACTAACTTCCCTGTATTTTAATTTTAATCCCGCCATAAGCGATACGCTCGACAATATTTACCAGCTGAACAGCGACAGCGTCTATATCGAAGTCATTGCACGTGACGGGCAATATCAGACCTTGCTGACCCTGCTTCAGACCTCTCCTTACGGCATCACCGGCCTGATCGATAATGGTCCGAATACCCTGTTTATCTCCGGCTTGTACCCGGTCGTCAACCTGAAAAAATTAGACAGCCTTCCGAATCTCATTGATTATGTCCGTCCGCTGTTTCCGGCCATTTCCAATTCGGGTGTTGCCCATTCAGCCGGTGATACTTCCCTGCTCAGCAACCTGGCCAGGGCCGGTTATGACGTCAGCGGCCAGGGAGTCAAGGTGGGTGTATTATCAGATAGTTATAATACGATTATCGGAAATCCCGCCCAGACGGATGTATTGAACGGTGACCTGCCCGGAACCGGAAATCCTGATTATCCAAACCCGGTTCATATACTTAAAGATTATCCTTACGGATCACGCACGGATGAAGGAAGGGCCATGTTGCAGATCATTCATGACCTGGCGCCGGGTGCCGACCTGGCTTTCCGGACCGGCTTCATCAGTGCCGGAGATTTTGCACAGGGCATCCTGCAGTTACAACAGGCTAACTGCCAGGTGATGGTGGATGACGTTACCTTTATCACCGAACCCTTTTTCCAGGATGGCATCGTGGCCAAAACCGTTGACCAGGTGACAGCACAGGGCGTTTCCTATTTTTCCGCAGCCGGTAATTTCGGAAACAAGTCCTATTCTTCCACCTTCAACCCGACAGCCGCACCCAATGGCCTGGCCGGGTTTGCCCACGATTTCAGCGGGGGCGATATTTTTCAGAGTCTCACACTTCCGCCTGGTAATTACGTGATTGTGATGCAATGGCAGGATTCCATTTATTCCAATGGAAACATACAAACCGGTACCAATAACGATATGGATATATACCTGACGGCGGACAACGGCATTACCCTGTTCGGCTTTAACCGGAATAATATCGGAGGGGATCCCATTGAAGTATTACCGTTCACCGTTGGTGGATCGGTTACCCAGTCGGCAAGCCTGTTGGTGACCAGGGCCTCCGGAAATGCTAATGTGCTCTTCAAGTATATTATCTTCCGTGGAGAAGGCGTGATTGCCGAATACAGCAACGGCACCTCCACACTTGTTGGCCAGGCCAATGCGGCGGGTGCCATGGCCGTAGGCGCGGTATTATATACGAATACGCCGGCATATGGGGTAAACCCGCCAACAATAGCTTCGTTTTCATCCACCGGCGGAACGCCCGTGAACGGTGTGGTACGGAACAAACCTGAAATATGTGCTCCCAACGGAGTCAACACCACCGTCAATATGAACGGTGTGAATATGGACGGGGATGCCTTCCCGAATTTCTTCGGCACCTCCTGTGCCGCACCACATGCAGCAGCAGTTGCCGCATTGCTGTTGGAAGGCAAGCAGAAATTCTACAACCAGGTAATGACTCCTGCACAAATCCGCTCCGTGTTTCAGTCCACAGCCGTTGATATGAATACACCAGGGTTTGACTTCAGCACGGGTTATGGTTTTTCAGATGCTGATGCGGCCATGCGCACGTTTGCTGCACCCACACCGGCTATTGTCAGTCTTTCCTTGCCAGATACCAGCACCATCCCCGGCCAGGTGATATTTACCGTCACCGTTGACGGCAATTTCCTGACTTCCCAATCGGTCATCTATTTCAGGGGTCAGCCTATTCCAACCACCATCGTCAACGGAAATCAGCTGCAGGCGATCATTCCAACGTTCACGGGCAATCCCCCTGTTCAGATATTTAATCCTTCCATTACCCCAAATGGAAATGACGGAGGATTTTCAGATTCACTGTTCTTCTTTTCTCCGGTTAAGAAAAACATCGTGATTACGGCGGATAATAAAACCAAAAAATACGGGGAAAAACTTCCTGTTTTCAGTGTTACGATTACGGTTGACGGGCAACCGCTGGATTCAACCGATCTGACGCTGGAAGACCTTGGTCTGGATAGCCTGACCTATACCTCGCCGGCAACCAGTACCAGCAATACGGGTATTTATTTCATCCGGCCGGTCGCTGATGTTTCGGCGGTCGACCTGCAGGAACTTTATAATTTTACGTTTAACGATGGTTTCCTCACCATCCAAAAACTGCCGCTGATCATTACCCCGCATGACACCACCCTTACATATGGAGATAAGATTGACGGGCTTTCTTTCCTGTTTAGTTACGATTATGATAATTCGAATATTGATCCGGCAGATCAGCCGGCGTTCCTGAATTCGGTTGTTGCTGACCATACGGCAAACCTCACGAATGCTGTTGCCCTGGTTGACGACCAGACCCTGGTCAATCAGCGGGCTTTGGTGAATTCCGATATTGTCAACCTGAGTTTCCTGGTGAGTCAGCGGGCGCTGGTAAACCAAAAGGCCCTCGTGAATCAGAAGGCGCTGGTGAATTCCGTAAGTTACGATACCACCCGTATCGTGCAGGTTGCTTTGGCCTCCGTGTTTAATTACCAGGTGAATTCCGACACCACCAACCTGGAAAGCCCGGGACCACAGGTAAGCCAGAAAGCGCTGGTGAACCAGAAGGCGCTGGTGAACCAGAAAGCACTGGTGAACCAGAAAGCACTGGTCAATGGCTCCCCTATTGTCAACGGAGCTTCCACGGGTGATACCAGCACGGCACAGATTGCCGTGATCGTGGATGAGGATGATGTGAATGCACCTGCAGGCGATACACTGGTTGATTTCAGTTCCATTAATTTAATTACAGGCTATAAAGCCGGAACACACTATA
>CAYWHE010000307.1:0-3084 GCA_964458125.1 uncultured Flavobacteriaceae bacterium
GAAGGACCTGGCCAACATATTAAAAGCCGGTAAACTCCCTGCGCCGGCCAATATTGTGGAGGAAGCCATTGTCGGTCCTTCCCTCGGTGACGAAGCCATTCAGAACAGCCTGATTTCCTTTGTCGTGGCCTTTATCGTGATCCTGCTGTTTATGGGAATCTATTACATGCGTGCAGGCTGGGTAGCCAATGTGGCCTTGTTTGCCAACATCTTCTTTATTATGGGCGTACTGGCCTCTCTCGGTGCCGTGCTCACCCTCCCCGGAATTGCCGGTATCGTGCTGACCATTGGTCTATCCGTGGATGCCAATATCCTGATTTTTGAACGCGTGCGTGAAGAACTGAGGGCCGGAAAAGGAATCCGGCTGGCCATCAGCGATGGATTCAAACATGCCATGTCATCCATCCTCGACTCCAACATCACCCTGCTCATTCTGGGTATCGTACTTTATGTTTTCGGTTCCGGTCCGGTACAGGGTTTTGCAACTACCCTCGTCATCGGTGTGCTGACTTCCCTTTTCTCCGCCGTTTTGATTTCAAGGCTGATATTCGAAAACCTCCTTTCCAGGAACAAGCCGATATCGTTCTCCAATGCCGTTTCAGAAAAAATTTATCACGGCATCTATTTTAATTTTGTGGCCAACAGGAAAATCTTCTATTTCATTTCTGCCGCCATCATCGTTGCCGGTATCGTTTCATTCAGCATCAAGGGCCTGAATTATGGTGTTGACTTCAAGGGCGGCCATACCTATACCGTTCAGCTCGATAAATCGGTTCATACCGAGGAAATACGCCTTGCACTTGCACCGCTTCTCGAAACCCCTCCGGAAGTGAAATCGGTTGGTACCGGAAACCGGTATAAAATCACGACCTCATACCTCATTAATGACCCTTCCCAGGCCGTTGAGAAAACACTGGTTGATAAGTTGTACCAGGGCCTTAAACCCTTGTATAAAAATGCGCCCGATGAAGAGACCTTCAGGACCAAAGACCTGATTTCATCCCAGAAAGTTGGTCCAACCATCGCCGATGATATTAAAAGTTCAGCCGTTTGGGCCATCCTCATATCCTGCGGTTTGATGTTTTTATACATCTTCTTCCGCTTCAAGAAATGGCAGTATGGACTGGGTGCAACCGTTGCCCTGTTCCATGATGTGCTGATTGTGCTGTCCCTCTTTACCCTTTTAAATGGGGTGATTCCAATTTCCCTTGAAATCGATCAGCACTTCATTGCCGCCATTCTTACCGTAATGGGGTACACCATGACCGAATCGGTCGTTGTGTTTGACCGGATACGGGAATACCTTGGCATCCATCACCATAAGAGTGATGACAGGAAAATTATCAACGACGCCCTCAATGCCACACTGAGCAGAACGATTAATACCACCCTGACCGTATTCTTCGTGCTGATCGTCATCTTTATCTTCGGCGGAGAAGTGATACGTTCCTTTATTTTCGCCCTGCTCATCGGCCGGATTATCGGAACTTACTCCTCCCTTTGTATTTCCACCCCTATCGTGGTAGATTTTGACCGTCGTAAGAACGAGGTCAAAAAATAAGCCGGCAACATGGTAAAAAAAAGCTGTCCGAAACGACAGCTTTTTTTCTATCCATGCCAGGAATTCCTTCCCATAAACCAACAAATTGGGTAATTTTACAAAATCAACGGGCAGTCGGGCCCGTTAAAAGTAAATATGTTAACGGTTATTTTATTTCTGGATAGTTTGGGCGGGGGTGAACTCCTGCTGATCATGTTGTTTATCCTGATGTTTTTCGGATCCGGGAAAATTCCAGACCTCGCTAAAGGGCTCGGCAGGGGGATGCGCGAATTTAAGGATGCCATGAGCGGGGTTCAGCGCGATATTGAACAAAGCATGCGGGAAGGGGAAACAAGGAAACAGGTGGCCGAAAAAGAGGAAACTCCGACACAGGATCCCGGCTCAACCCCGGAACCAACAGGGTCTAAACCACGTCAGCCTGAAAATCACTGATGCATTTCTTTTTCCCCACCGGGAGCCTGAATTCCTAATAAAAAAGCGCACCTTTTTCAAGGGTGCGCCTTTCATCAAACTCAGGTAATAAACCCGGCCTGAATAACTCCGCCTTTTTACTGGATTTTTATTTCTTTGGCAGCCTTGGAAAGAACTTCTTGCTTTTTAGGCAGCGTAAGACCCAAAATACCGTTTTCATAAATGGCTTTGATGGCATCGGCTTCCACAAATTCAGGAAGGTTAAACGAACGGCTGAAGGAGGTGAAACTGAATTCTTTCCTCGTGTAATTTTCATCCTTTTCCTCCTGTTCCTGTTTCTTTTCCGCACTGACGGTCAGGACATCTTTTACCACTTCAATTTTGAAGTCTTCTTTTTTCATGCCAGGCGCCGCTACATGAATTTCATAACTTTTTTCAGTTTCCCTGATGTTAACAGCCGGAGTTGATGATTTGAACATTTCCGGAGTTGTCCATCCGTTGAAAAAGTCATTGACCATTTCGGAAAAATAAGGCATACGATCAAACTGGTTGACCAATGCCGGGTTTTTAAATTTAATGAGTGTCATGATTGATTTTTTTTATTAAGTTTGACTTTATGTTGACCAGCGCCCGCCGGCAAATCATGTACCAGCGCAAAATGACGGACAAAAAATCAGGCGGAGGATTTTTTTCCGGACATATTTTCAGAAAAAAGAGATGGCGACTGAAAAATTGGCAATAGTCTAAAGTCCCGGCCACCATTTCAGGCAGCAACCGGCCGCCTGACAAGGACCACCATGAAACACCAATGCTCCTTTATCCTTTACAGATTAACGCCAGGGTTTGTCTCTCCCGTACCCGTCGTGGCGATCTTACCCTCGCCTGACGGACCTTAAAATAACGGCTGAGGTACGTTATGGGTTTCAGAAGATGACAAGTTGAGGAGATAACGCCTTGCCTGCATCCACCCGTTAATTTTACTATTCATCTTCACCTCTTCACAAACCTCCTCACGAGCCTCACCCCTTCCTGTTCAAAGGTAACAAAATAAACCCCTGCTGCCAACCCTCTTATGTTCATTTCATGAGGTATTTCGTCGGCCGTGTAGCCTT
>CAYWHE010000308.1:0-3034 GCA_964458125.1 uncultured Flavobacteriaceae bacterium
ATGAAAACACGGATCCGGCTATCCAGTTTATCGGGACGAAGGACAGTACGGATATTGTATTCAGGACGAATAACCAGGAGCAGTTGCGCATTGATGCTTCAGGTAAACTGAAGATAAATAACCTGCAAAGTAATACGCCCGGGCTGGATTTGCTTTTTGTGGATGCCAATGGCATGCTCCAAAGACAAATCAATGTTTGTCAACCCACCAGTTCACCCTGGCTGCAGGGCGGCAATACCATTACCTCCTTAAATGCAATGGACCGGGTTATCGGGACCTGTTCCAGTCATGATTTTAATATTGTCACCAATTCCCAATACCGGATTTCCATCACCCCTTCTGGCCTGGTAGGCATCGGCACCACTTCTCCTTCGCACATTCTTACCGTGCATGGCGATGCTTCCTTTCTGGATGCTGTAAATCCCGAAAATGCCTTTCAGCTGACCGGCGGAACGCTTGTGCCTGCCGAACGGGGAATCGGGGCTCCGGCAAGTCCGGATGAATCCCTGAATTTTTATATCAACAGCACCACCAACAATTCTTCAGCAAAATTTAACTTCAGGGATGGGGCCGTTTCCGGAACTCCCATGATGACCATCGTTTATAATGAACATATCGGCATCGGCAATGCCTCCCCTGTGGCTACCCTGCAACTGGGCGATGCCTTTGTTCTGAATAAAGGAACAGGTATTAACGGAGTTCATCCATCAATTGGTTTTAACGTGTCTAACAACCCTCTAACTCTGATCAACAACAACCAGGGTGCAGCGGTAATGGAATTTGATTATGATGGTAATATTCTTATTAAAGGAGCACCTGCTGATAATAATGGCCAGGTTAACTGGAATCCCATTCAAACCAAAATATTCAATGACGGAAAAATTTTCATCGGTGAAATCGTGAATGGGGGTTACCATAACAACTACCCTCCAGGACATGCAGATTGTTTTTTATTAGCGGTTGACGGAAAAATTCTCAGCAAGGAAGTCAGGGTCAAAACGGCCAACTGGCCCGACTATGTTTTCAGTAAAGATTATGCGTTAATCAGCCTTGAAAAAGCAGCCTCTTTCATTGCAGTCAACGGACACTTACCGGATATGCCATCAGCCGCTGAGGTAGCAGCCAAAGGTCATGATCTGGGCTCTATGGATGCCATGTTGTTAAAAAAAGTCGAGGAACTGACACTGTATGTTATTGAATTGGATGCAAGAAACAAGGCCATGCAGCATGAAATCCTGGATCTGAAAATAAAAAAGGATCGCCAATAAACATTCCTATGAAAAAAATTTCGGCCATCCTTGCAGCATTATATTTCTTTCCGGCATTGGTATATACTCAGCCTGCCGGCTCCTATTATGCGCCAACCATTGTGCAAAATAAAACCATTATCTTTTCAGGAGATTTTCCGCAGTATGATACGTATTATGGCCCTGGAGCTGTCATTTCACCCGGCGAGAATAACAGTCCGGTGGACATCAGCAATGCGGCTTATGTTGAATTCATGGGCGCGGAAGAGGTGCGGTTGACCGATGGCTTCCGTGCCGGCGATTTTTCCGACGGTTTGCAGGGGGGCAATGCCGGAGAATTTAAAGCCTGGATCAATAAGCCTCTTGATTTTGTCTTTCTTTCTCCGGATGTTTCACAGGTTACAGATGGAACGCTGCATGTTAAAAAATGGGAGAAGATGGAGCTGGCCGTCAGGCTGCCTGCTGCGTACCAGCAAGCAGTTGAAACATTCTTTCAACGTCATTTTCAGTATTTAAATGCAACCCCGATAACCTATCCCGGTGGTGTTATTAATCCTTACACCAGTATTACTCCGGGTCCCTTTGAACTGAATCCTTATGCTTTCGATTCCCTTGAAGTGCTATTTGATTTTACAAGCCCTTCGGGAACCATCTTTTCAAAAGCCGGTTTTTTTATGCGTGAAGCGGGTTGGGGACCGATGATCCAAAATTACCCCGGATCGGAATTACCGGCGGAAAATACCGGGCATGCTTTAAGTGAATTTAACATACATGTACGCTTTTCTCCGACCGAGGAAACAACCGGTAACCAGCTTTGGAAGGTACGAATGCGACTGAGGGCACCATTCATTTCCATACTGCCATCCTACAACTATTTTCTGACAGAATTTAAATGCGACCCACCCGACGCGGATAAACATGGCTACCTGAAGGTGAATCCTGTTACCCACCGCACCCTGCAATTTGATGACAACACTCCTTTTTTTGGAATCGGTGAAAACCTGGTTGATCAGCGGAACGGGTTCGATGATGACCTGATGAGTTTAACCAATTCCGCAGCCTGGGAAGTATTTTACAGGAAGAATTTTGAAGAGCATTTACAGACCATTAATGAATTGTCATCAGCAGGGGGCAATATGGTCAGGCTGATTATGTTTGGCTGGAATTATGCCACCATGTGTGAAGATATCCATGCCTATGACGCTTTTTACAGTGAGATCAATTGTCTTGGTGCACCCCGGAGGTATATCGGTAACCATCAGTATTACCAGCGAAAATTGGATGAAATTTTTGACCTTTGTTATGAAAAAAATATTTATATCAAACTGAACGCCCTGATATCCTTTCCACAGGTCTGGGGCGAATGGGGTAACTACGGCCACAATATGTTCTTTAAAAAATACGTGGCTAATTTCGACAACCCTACCCCTTCCATGCCGCTTGAAATCGAAAAATTCTTTAAGTATCCTAACTGTACCATTCCCAATACCACTACCGAAGAAGTGGAATATTACTGGAAACGCTATTTTAAATACCTGATGAGCCGCTGGGGGTACAGCATCAACCTGGGTATTTTAGAACCCATGGGTGAGGTTGATCAGACTATGGGTTACCGGGAACTGGACTGGACGGCCAAGGACCTGAATAATGAATACCTATATGGTAAAAATGATATCTGCGAAAATCACCGGGGTGTTTACACCCAGACGGAAGTGACTAAAATTCGTGATGCCATTGATGACTGGTACACCATGATCGGAAAATATATCCGGGACTGGAGCTACCCG
>CAYWHE010000309.1:0-3002 GCA_964458125.1 uncultured Flavobacteriaceae bacterium
GTTTAAACCTGGGATAATGGTGTTCGAACTGACATTAATGCGGAAAGCAAAGGGGGCTGTTACAGAGAGCATAAAACTTCAATACTGTTTCTCTTCAGGTTTACCTCCCCTGCAATTGGCCGGTGAAATATTTTGTCCTATCCTGAAATTTCAGTTCTGTTTTAATCACTTAGGGGTAATTACCGGCCGCTTGCGGAGAATAAAAAATAATCAGACCAATACCCTATGGCTTCAGACGGGGTATTTCACTCCGGTGGCACATTGAAATTGAATAATTTGTAATTTCGCCTTTGAACCTGATGGATGTTTTTGAATATAAGACGGTGCGTTTGATAGATTTTTTATCGCATGATCCTGCCCCTAACAGTAATCTTTTATCGGGAATTCCCCGCTGCTTGCAGCGGGATCGTGGTCCAGGGCTTGCCCTGGGGTTCATACCTTTGATTTGAACTGCCATCCAATATTTAAATCTTTAAGTAGCTTTAAAAAATGAAAACCATCGGTAAAGAGAATGAACATCCCTCTGACCAGGAACAGGTATCCGCTTATATTCAAAAGCTGGCTCCTCCATTGGGCAAAATAATTCAATATTTAAGAAGGGTTATTTTGAGTACAGATCCGGAAGTAGGCGAAAGAATCAAATGGAATAACCCCAGTTTCTATTATAATGGGGAAATGAAGCCGTTCGACCCAAAGGAATACAAAAGAGAAATTATTGTATTCAACCTTTTTAAGGGCAGAATAATGCTTGTTTTCCCCACCGGCGCAAAAATAAAAGACCCGTCCGGCCTTCTGGAAGGTGACTACAAGGACGGAAGAAGGCTGATTATCTTGAAGGATATGGATGATGCCAGGTCAAAAGAAAAAGCCTTGCAAATGTTGATCAGGGAATGGCTGAAATCGGTTGAAAAATAAATATTCAGAAGCGAAAACCAATGAGGGGGAAAATGACTTTTTTTCATCTGAATCTTCACCTGTGCGTTCCTGAAAACTGTATCCGGATGGTTATTTTTTGCTAAGCGGATATGGCTGCCAATTTAAAAATCATTTTTTTGCATAACTTTGACAGATATCATCTATCCGGAAAAGGCTGTATGATGTAATAGTTGAATCTGATACGCGCCAAGGCAGGTTATTCAATGAAATCCTGCTGGGGATTATCCTGTTCAGCACCATCGTGGTCATGATGGAAAGCATTAGCGGCATCAGGGCCAGGTACGCTCAATTGCTCCTTACCATTGAATGGAGCATTACCCTTATTTTTACCGTTGAATATATACTCAGAATTTGGGTGGCGGACAAGCCCGTCAGGTATATATTGAGTTACTATGGAATAATCGACCTGCTGACCCTTCTTCCGAGTTACCTGGGGTTATTTTTCATCGGTGGCCAAAGCCTTATCGTGATCCGGTTGCTGCGCATTCTGCGGGTTTTCCGTATTCTGAAAATGGGCCGGTACACCATGGCGGGCAGGCAAATTGTCGGGGCGCTGTATAAAAGTAAAGAAAAAATAAGTATTTTTATTCTCTTTGTACTTTCCCTGGCTGTCATTATCGGTACGATCATGTATCTGATAGAAGGGGAAAAGCATGGTTTTACCGATATCCCGACCAGCATCTATTGGGCAATTGTTACACTGACGACTGTCGGTTATGGTGATTTATCCCCTTCCACGGCTATGGGCAATTTTTTTGCAAGCCTGGTCATGGTCCTCGGTTATGACATAATTGCAGTGCCCACCGGAATTGTTACAGCAAGCCTGATCGGTAAAAACATCAGTAACACTCAGGTCTGCCCCAATTGCATGTTTGATACGCACGATGACGATGCCGCTTATTGCAAAAAGTGCGGATCCCCCATTGATAAAAAAATCTGAACCGTTCATTTTGCTTTTCCTGGATGTTGAATTTAGGATGCAGGTTTGACTATGGGGATGAATAACTTTATTCTGATTTTTTTATTCTCTTAGCGTGAATTCCACCTTGCTTGCAGGGGGTGGATCACTCACCTGAATATTACCCGCAGCCGGATGTTTTATTATATTTGCTGGGGAATAGAACTGATCTGAAATAAGATTTGTTTTATGCCGCGTATTTTTATCTTGATTTCCTCTTAAACCGAAACTAATCGCATCATTTTAACAATATGAAACCGATCCCAATGGCCAGTCAGATTTATCCATGCCTGTGGTTTGACGGACAGGCCAAAGCCGCCGCAGACCTTTATTGTTCCCTGTTTGACAATTCAAAAATAACCACTGACACGCCCATGGTGGTGTCGTTCGAACTGAACGGCAAAAGGCTTATGAACCTGAACGGGGGTCCCCAATTTAAAATCAATCCTTCCATTTCATTGTTTGTTCTTTGCAAATCAATCCCGGCCGCCAATGAATTATGGGAAAAGCTGGTTGTGGATGGGAAGGTCTTAATACCCATTGATAAGCATCCCTGGAGTGAACGGTACGGATGGCTCCAGGACAGGTTTGGCGTTACCTGGCAGATATCCATTCCTGACCATGGTGAGGCCGTCCAAAAAATGACACCTTCCCTGTTGTTTACCGGTAACCGTTTCGGGAAAGCGGAAGAGGCCATCCGTTTTTACAGTTCGGTTTTTGATCATTCATCCACGGACCTGCTGATTCACTATCCTGAAGGTGATCCGAATGCAGGCAAGGTCATGTATTCGGAATTTAAACTGAATAACACGGATCTGATAGCCATGGATGGACCGGGGGTTCACGATTACACCTTCAATGAAGCGGTTTCTTTTGTCGTTCCCTGTGAAACCCAAAATGAAATTGATCATTACTGGAGTAGATTGACCGATGGGGGGGAGGAAAGCATGTGCGGCTGGCTCCGCGACAGATTCGGTGTTTCCTGGCAGATTGTTCCGGCTATGATAGGTAAATTAATGACAGACCCCGTAAAAGCCCCGCGAGTCAAGCAGCCAATCCTGAAAATGAAAAAACAGCACGTTACGCAGAATATAAAAACTACGGCGAA
>CAYWHE010000310.1:0-2959 GCA_964458125.1 uncultured Flavobacteriaceae bacterium
CTGGGTGATGCTGCTGCTGGATATCAATCCTGACTACTTCAAAATTTACCTGGAAGAATATACCGAAACAACCTACCGGGAAGTGGCCACGTCCATCGCCCGGAAAGGCAAGGCCAGGTTTGACCGGCCTGCTTTCCTCGTGGCCCTGAGCAATGCCTCCGTGGATGGTGAGCAAATCCTGCACGGCATTGAGGACATCACCGGGAAACAGGTAAACGTCTTCGGTGGTGGGGCTGGCGACGATTATTCCTTCACGGAGTCCAAGGTTTTTACCAATGGAAAAATCAGCCTCAATGGAATGGTCTGCATTGTGCTGGATGAATCCAGGGTGGAGGTGCAGGGCATCGCCGCCTGTGGTTGGAAAGCCGTTGGTACCGAAAAGACCGTCACGAAAAGCGAAGGCAACCATGTCTATACCATTGACAATGTACCCGCCGTGGACATCACAACGAAGTACGGCGGACTGGAAAACATTACGCCCGACAACAAAAACCTTCTGATAGATTTAGCCGCCTACCTGCCCCTCCAGCTGCAACGGGAAAAAGGCGACCCGGTGATGCGGCCCGGACTGGTCGTGGATTGGACCGACCGCTCTTTTTATACCAGTGGGGCCGTGCCCCAGGGGTCGAAGGTGCGCTTTTCCATACCACCCGACTGGGATGTGATGGAGAAGGTGGTCAAAGGGGTGCAGCAATTGAAAAATGACCGGATGCCCGAAGCGGATGCGCTGGTCGTTTTTAGTTGTGCGGGCAGGATTCTCTCCCTGGGGCCTTTGATGACAGAAGAATTGGAGGGCATCAAAAATGTGTGGAAGGTGCCGATGGTCGGCATGTTCAGCAATGCGGAACTGGGCCGGGCAACGGGCGGCAACCTGGAAATGCACAACCTGACGACCTGCTGCGTGGCATTGAAAGAAAAATAATCATGAAAGCAAAATCGATCAAAGGTAATTCGCCTATAGAAATACAGGCAGCTCTTGATGAAATTACAAGGGATGGATTCAAGCCAACCCTTGCCATTATCCTTGTAAGCAAAGTGGATGATGCTGAACAGCTCCGTACCATTTTTGGGGCAAGTGGTGTTTCGATATTCGGGATCACAGCACCCCAAAAATTTACTGAACAGGGAATCAACCCGGGTGATATCGTAGTCCTGCTCATGGATATTAAACCGGACAATTTCAAAATAGTATTAAACGATTACGAGGGATCTTCTGCTTACGAAGCAGGGTTTAAAACAGGGATATCCGGAAAAAACGCTTTTACGAATCCCTGCTTCATCATTGCACCATTGGATTTCAGAGTTTCATACGATGATCTCATCAGAGGATTGACAGATGCGGCAGGCCATGATATCATGATCGCGGGTGGTGGTACCGGTGATCCGGATGACTTTTCAGGGGTCATTTTTACGCAGGATGTATTAAGTACAGGTGGTTTACTTGCACTCATCCTTGATCAGGACAAGGTTGCGATAAGCGGAATGGCTGTTTCAGGATGGAAGCCGGTAGGGACAACTAAAAAAATTACGAAAAGTGAAGGCGTCTGGGCTTTCACCATTGACAATGAACCGGCGATGCAGGTCATCCAAAGATTCTTAGGGAATGATATAGTAAGGGCCAATTCAGAAGGAAGTGGATTTACTCCAACAGACCTCGGCTATCCATTACAGTTTGAGAGGGCATCAGGAAATGCTATTATGAAGCCTGCGCTGTTTTTTAACCCTGCCGATCAATCCGTCATGATTGCAGGTGGTGTAAATGAAGGAGATCAATTCCGTTTTTCCCTGCCACCGGATTTCGATGTGATCGACAAAGTGGTTGACAGTACCAGAATTAGTAAAGAAAAGGAGATGCCGGATGCCGATGTGTTGATGGTTTTTTCATGTGTAGGAAGATTAGGGACTTTCGGTCCATTGATGTCCACAGAAATAGAAGGGCTGGCATCCACCTGGGGCAAACCCATGATAGGCTATTTCTCCTTGGGGGAATTTGGAAAATTGGATGAAGGCCGCTGTGAATTTCAAGGAACAACGGTAAGCTGGGTAGCATTGAAAGAGAAATAACCTTAACCACAAACAATGATAAAATGAAGGCAAAATCAATCAAAGGAAAGTCTGTTGAGGAGCTGAAATCAGCATTGGCCAAAACCATTTCCACAGACTTCAGGCCGACCCTTGCCGTCGTTTTCAGTTCCGTGAGCCAGGACCTGAAGGGCATTTGCGAAGTCGTGGATGCGGAAGGCATTGCCATCTTTGGCTGTACCACCAACGGCGAGTTCATTGATGAACAGACGGAAACAGGCTCCTGGGTGATGCTGCTCATGGACCTTAACCCCGATTATTTTCAAATTCACCTGGAAGAATTTCCCCATAAAAATTATCGGGAGGTAGCCCATGCGGTGGCAAAAAATGTGCGGGGCAATTTTGAAACCCCAGCCTTTTTAATAGGTGTCAGCCATCTCGAAACGAACGGGGAAGAAATCTTGCATGGCTTCGAAGAGGTCTTCGGACAGGAAACCAACCTCTTCGGAGGATTGGCAGGAGATGATTTAGGCTTCAAGGATACCTTTGTTTTTACCAATGGGAAAATCAGCAATTGCGGCATAGTCTGTCTGGCGCTGGATGAATCCAAAGTGGAGGTGCAGGGCATCGCCACCTGCGGCTGGAAAGCAATAGGCACCGAAAAGACGGTCACCAAAAGTGAGGGCAACCATATCTATACCGTCGAAGGCATACCGGTATTGGACATTACGGCAAAATACGGGGGATTGGAGAATGTATCTCCCGACAATGAAAGCCTTTATATGGAACTGATATGCAATTTTCCGCTGCAACTTCAACGGGAAAAAGGCGACCCGATAATGCGGTCAGGAGTGTTTGTTGACTGGACAGACCGCTCTTTTATCTCCAACGGTTCTGTACCGGAAGGGTCGAAAGTGCGATTTTCCGTTCCACCGGA
>CAYWHE010000311.1:0-2926 GCA_964458125.1 uncultured Flavobacteriaceae bacterium
TCTTGTCAAATTCACTGTAGCAATGATTGATTTCCTCCACCAGAGCTTCGGCGGAGAGGCGTTCACTGGCCTGTGTAAAATTTTTAAAATCGGTAAACAAAACAGAAACAGAATCAAAACTTTTCGCTTTGGCTTTGCCGGTAGCCTTCAGTTCCTCGGCTGTTTCTTCAGGAAGAATATTAAGCAGCAGTTCATCGCTGCGTTTTTTCTCCTTGGATATGCGGTTACGCTGGTTGAAGAAGACTCCTGCAAACAACAGGACCACTCCAAAACCTCCGATAAAGACATTTCGAATCACTTTTTGCCGTTGCAGATTGGCATCCTGCAGAGCCTTGTCTTTAGTTAACAGGTTGATCTGGTTTTCCTTTTTATCGATTTCATAATTGAATAACAAGCTGCCGAGTTTTTTGTCCGTTTCAATGTTATAAAGGGTATCCTTGATTCCGATCAGCAGGGTCTGGTATTTAAAGGCGTTTCCGAATTCCGACAATTTGGAATACACCAGTGCCAATCCTTCGTAAATATCCTTCAGTTCAGTATTGGCCCGAATGGAGGTGGCCCCGTCCAGAGCCTGCTGGTAGGTTGTTAAAGCCAGCCTGGTTTCGCCCTGCTTGTCATACGTCTTGGCCAATTCGAGCTGGGATTGCACCATGTCCAGTCTGGCCTCCAGTTTACGCGCAATTTCAAATGCCTGCTGGTGGTAAACGACAGCGGCTTTATAATCACCGCGCTTCCTGAAAATTTTTCCCAGGTTGTTGAGGGCATAGGGTACATTTTCAGATCCTTCAAATGCCTTTAGAGACCGCTCGAAAAACATGACGGCCAGCGAATCCTCATTTTTAAAAAAATAGATTTCGCCCAGGTTTCCGGTGATGGTGCCGATGGCATCATGATCCTCCAGCTTTTCACTGTATGCCAGGGCACGCATATCATAGTCGATGGCCTGGTCATAGGTGGCCGTTTTTTTACCATAAATGGCACCAATGTTAATCAGCACTGTTGCAATCCGCAGGGAGTCATTCACCTGCTCGGCCATGCTCAATGCTTTTAAATAATGATCAAGGGCCTTTTCATCATCCGACTGAGCAAAATAAATGTTGCCGATATTGCTATGCAGATTGGCGCTGCCTTTTTTATCCCCGATGGAATCGAAAATAGCAAGGCTCTGCTGATATAGTTGAAGAGCCTCCACATATTTTCCTTTCATGTAATGGCCAATTCCGATATTCTTATAGGCTATCGCCACTCCCTTGGTGTAATTTAATTTTTCTGCCAGTGCCCTGGATGCTGTTGCATACAGAATGGCCCGTTCCGGGTCTTCGCTGAAAAAATTCCTGCTTAAATCCAGCAGGGCGTTCACCTTCATAGTGTCTTCCGGCATCGCATTGATAATCTTTTGAATGCTGTCTACCGGCCCATCCTGTGCATAAACGGAGACGCCGGAAATACAGGGTATTGAAAAAAACAGAAAAACAATCAATCTCTTCATAAGAATGGTCTGGATTAACCAAAGTCAAAGAAACAATTTTTTATTGAAGTAGGAAACAAATTTCGTGGCTAACAGGGCATGACGGAAGTTGATGAACCAGGATGAAAACGGGTCTGAAAGCAGGACTCAACGGGCTTACATGAGATGTCCATTTAAAGGAAAAGGGGAAACCTGCCGGCTCCGTTAACATGGAATCCCGGATTTCAATCAATAGCGGGTTTCCTGCCAGAATGCAGATGAAGCGCTTGAAAACGGACAATTGGGTTCAAAAAGAAGAGACGGATAATGCCGTCTCTTCTTCAATCTCCTGGAGTGTATAAACCCTGCAAGCAGCTGGGTAATACACGCTTAAAATGTAAAACAGAAAATAATTTTTATTCCTTAATTATTCTGACAACCGCATTTCCATTTTCCGTAATCATCCGGATAAAATAAACACCGGCTTTTAAATTTCTGAAATCAATTTCCTGTGCATTTTCCGATAGCATAACCATGTTGAGCGGGGACTGCAGTTTTCCGATGATATCATACAGGTAAAAATGGGCCCCGGAAATACCGATATTGGATACCAGGATCACCCGATCCTGGGCAGGATTCGGGAAGGCCTGAAGGATAAGTTCCTGATCAGTCCCTGTTTGGAGAGCAGCTACAGCATCCTGCTCTACGCTATCATCGACCTCCTAACCACCTCATTCAGCTTTTTCACGTTTGTCATCATGATCTCGTTCATCGCCTCAAGGAGAGAACTGCAGTCCCTACACCCGAATGACCGGAAAGCCAAGACCCTGCTCTTTTACTACCATGTGCAAAAAGGCTTCATGTTCGCTTTTGTGGTGTTCCTGATGAAATTCGCACTGTTTGGAGTCTCTTTCTTCTCGGGGGACTACTCGGGGACCACCTTCTTCAATATCAGCCTGAATGCCGTATCGAACCTGTATTATCTTGAACGTGGACTGCTTTTCTTCATGATTATTCGCAGGTCGCATTCACAGAAAAGAGTGCATTTGAACTGCCATTGCGATCTCATTAAGCAGGAGGCGAAATTCCATCATATTCAGAATTTCATGCTGAAAAACAGGGCGAATGTCAATGAGATGCTTGTGCAGGTTCGGGCGAAGGATGGGGAGGAATTATTGGAGAATTACAGGAGTATTCTACAGGTTTATGTGAATACAAAGGTCACGATTTATAGGGATATGATAAAAACTATTGATGAACAGAAGTTCAAGAACGTTTTGGTAAAGAAAAATTTCGATTCTTCTTACCATAGGATCCTGGCTTGGGTGTTCTATTTTTACTTTTTCCTCTCTATCATACTCACTATTTTGATTATTCTAACAATCAGTCCGACCTTTAAGGGGAATTGCAGTCTGAATAGCTTGAGCGTCTTCGGGTTCATTTTACTTGATATGACGGAGATATTTTGCTTCCCGTTCC
>CAYWHE010000312.1:0-2875 GCA_964458125.1 uncultured Flavobacteriaceae bacterium
GCCCTCTCCGGTTTGGGCGGGGACGAAGTCTTTGCAGGCTACCCCATTTTTAACAGGAGCCTGAAACTGGAAGAGCAAAAATGGATTTTCAGTCTGCCGGTTCCGGTCCGGAAATCATTGGGCACCATTCTGCTTAAACTGAAACCGGGCGTGGCCACCTCCAAAATCAAGGAAGTGCTTGCCCTGCCTGGTGGAGAGATTGAAAATACCTTCCCAGTGGCCAGGAAGGTGCATAGTGAAAAGGAGCTGCACCGACTGCTTTCCCTTCCCGGTCGATACCACGATGCCGTGGCCGCCATTGTAAACGAGGAACTGGCCAAAGGAACCGGAGGATTGCCCCTGCTCAGCAAGGTCAGTGTGGCTGAAATAGCCACGTATATGCAGAATGTCCTGCTGCGTGATACGGACCAGATGAGCATGGCCGTGGCGCTCGAGGTGCGGGTTCCCTTCCTGGACTATGAACTGGTTGAATATGTACTGGGAATTCCCGATTTGTACAAGAAACCCGTATATCCAAAAAAGCTGCTCGTGGAAAGCCTCGGGGATCTGCTCCCGAACGAAATTGTGCACCGAAAGAAAATGGGATTTGTTTTTCCATGGGAATTGTGGCTGAAAAGTGAATTGCGGCCCTTTTGTGAAAGCAGGATCCGCAGTCTTGCCAAACGGGATTTTATGCATGGTGATTTCCTGTTTGGGCGCTGGGAACGTTTTATTAAAAATGACCGCGCCGTGCGCTGGACCGATATCTGGATAGGCGTGGTGCTGGAAAACTGGCTGATGGAAAACCATATTGAATCCTGAAAAAAAAATATTGCTGTTCATCGACTGGTACCTGCCCGGGTATAAGGCGGGAGGACCCATCCGTTCCTGCGCCAACCTCGTGACCAGGCTGCGCAGCCGGTTTGAGTTCCGGGTGGTCACCGGGGATACCGATCTGGATGACACCGTCCCGTATGCCGGGATCAGGAGTAACGATTGGAATATACGAGAAGACGGGACGGCCGTCTGGTATTTTTCCGGTGAAAAAAAAACATATGCCAATATCCGGAACCTGCTGCTCAGGGAAAAATTTGATATCCTGTATATGAACAGTTTCTTTTCCGTCCCTTTCACGCTGCTGCCTTTGCTGGCGATGCGCCTGAACCGTATTCCCGGCAGGGTGATCATCGCGCCAAGGGGAATGATGGGAAAGGGCTCCCTCCGCATTAAACCCCTGAAGAAAAAACTGTTTATCCTGGCGGCACGGTTAACCGGGTTGTTCCGGGGCGTCAGCTGGCATGCTTCCACGCCTGAAGAGGTGCAGGATATCCGGACTGTATTCGGGCCCAGGGCCGTCATCAGGCAGGCACGGAACCTCACGGAACCCCGGCAAATGGTAAAACACCATCGGGTGAAAACCAGGGGACACCTGAAGCTATTCTGTCTGGCCCGGATTTCCCCGGTAAAAAATATACTTGCCATATTCCGGTACCTGGAGCGCACACCTGTTTCGGATATAATCGTGCTTCACCTTTATGGCACACTGGAGGAGGCCGAATACGTAAAGCAATGCAAAAGCCAGGCGGCCCTGCTTGGCGACCGCATAACCGTTGAGTTCAGGGGTCCGATTGAAAACGGCAGGATACAGGAAATGGCCAGGGAGTATCATTTCATGATTCTTCCGACCATGAATGAAAATTTCGGGCATGCCATTGTGGAGAGCCTGGTGGCAGGCTGCCCGGTTATCATCAGCGACCGCACCCCATGGAAAAACCTGGTCAGCCGCCAAGCCGGTTGGGATATTCCCCTGGAGCAGGAGGAACTGTTTGCCGAAGCCATTCACCAGGCTGCCCAAATGGATCAGGTCACTTACCAAAACTGGTCTGAAGGAGCCTCTCAACTGGGTGAGGAAATCATCAGCGATGAAGAGGCGGTCCGGGAGAATATCGAATTGTTTTTATTCTAATTTTACACCATCGTTCATGGAAACCCTATCCGGTATAACTCCTGCAAAGGGCAAAGTAAACCTGGCTGCATACGACAACTCCTGGTATAATCCCGGGGCCGGCCGGCTGAAACGCAGCCTCTGGTATGTGGTGAACATATTGTTTTTAATCAACCCGCTCAACCCCTCTGCCTGGGTTAAGGTCAGGCTTCTCCGCCTCTTTGGCGCCAAAATCGGCAAGGGCCTGGTAATCAAACCCGGCGTAAATATTAAGTATCCCTGGTTCCTCGAAATCGGTAATCATGTCTGGATCGGGGAACGGGTGTGGATTGATAATCTGGTGCCGGTGCGGATCGGGGATCATGTCTGTATTTCGCAGGGCGCCATGCTGTTAACCGGAAATCACCATTACCGGAAACCCGCTTTCGACCTGATTACCGGCGAAATAAAACTGGAAGAGGGCTGTTGGATCGGGGCTTTCGCCCTGGTATGCCCGGGTGTGATTTGCGGAACCCATTCGGTGCTGAGCGTGAACTCCGTGGCCGCTGAAACCCTTGAACCTTATTGGGTGTATAAGGGAAATCCTGCCGTAAAAGCCCGTGAGCGCATCATAAAATCATGAAATTGCTAATGTTTTTAATGTCGTTTTCTTGAAAGTTACCATCATCACCATTACCTATAATTCACAGGCAACTGTGGAGGATACTATTAAATCGGTGATCAGCCAGGATTATCCGGACCTGGAATATATTATTGTGGATGGAAAATCGCGTGACAAGACCCTTCAGATTGTTGAAAAATACAAGGACCGTATTGCCAGGGTGATTTCCGAGAAAGACAAGGGTCTTTATGATGCCTTAAATAAAGGCATCCGGAATGCCACCGGCGATATTGTGGGGCTGTTGCATTCGGATGTTCTTTTTGCCAATGAGCAGGTTGTTTCCAAAGTGG
>CAYWHE010000313.1:0-2869 GCA_964458125.1 uncultured Flavobacteriaceae bacterium
AATGCCTTCCTCGCCACCAAGATCACCTTCATGAATGAGATCGCCAACCTGTGTGAAAGGGTAGGCGCTAACGTTGATGCTATACGAATCGGGATTGGTTCCGACAGCCGCATCGGCAAGCGCTTCCTGTTTGCCGGCATCGGTTACGGCGGAAGTTGTTTTCCGAAAGACGTGCAGGCGCTAGCCCGGACGGCCCAGGAATACCGGTATGATTTTAAGGTACTTGAGGCGGTGATGGCTGTTAACAACAAACAAAAAACCATCATAGTCGAAAAGATCCGCCATTATTATAACGGCAAACTGTCCGGTAAACTGATTGCGCTGTGGGGCCTGGCCTTTAAACCCGACACGGATGATATCCGGGAAGCGCCGGCATTATACATCATCGAAGAACTGCTGAAGGAAGGCGCCATCATCAGGGCTTTCGACCCGGAAGCCATGGAAAATGTCAAAAAAGTCATGGGTGATAAAATCAGCTATGCCGCCGATCCTTATGAGGCCGTCACCGGTGCCGACCTGCTCCTGATTGCCACCGAATGGAGTCTTTTCCGTACCCCGGAGTTTGAAAAAATGGCCAGCCTGATGAAGGGAAGGGTGATTTTTGACGGGCGTAACCTTTATGATCCCCGGCGATTGAAGGAACTTGGTTTTTATTATAACAGCATGGGCCGCGAAGAGGTGGTGCCGGCCCTCATCAATTCCTGACCGCACGTATCACGTATGAATACCAATACTCCTGAAAACCGCGGAACTGTGCTCATTACCGGGGCCGCCGGGTTCCTTGGATCGCATCTCTGCGACCGTTTTATTCATGAAGGATTCCGTGTCATCGGCATGGATAATCTGATCACCGGCTCACTGGATAACATTCAGCACCTGTTTAAGCTGAAAGAGTTTGAATTTTACAATCATGATGTATCCAGATTCGTTCATGTTCCCGGCCCTGTGGATTACGTACTGCATTTTGCCTCGCCGGCCAGCCCGATTGATTACCTGAAAATTCCCATTCAAACCCTGAAGGTCGGTTCCCTGGGCACACATAATTTACTGGGTCTGGCCAAGGCTAAAAAAGCGCGAATACTGGTGGCTTCCACCTCGGAGGTGTATGGCGATCCGACGGTTCACCCCCAAACGGAAGACTACTGGGGCAACGTCAATCCCATCGGTCCGAGGGGTGTATACGATGAAGCCAAACGTTTCCAGGAGGCCATTACCATGGCTTATCATACCTATCACCAGCTGGAAACCAGGATTGTCCGGATATTCAACACCTACGGACCACGCATGAGGCTCAACGACGGACGCGTGCTTCCGGCCTTTATCGGACAAGCCCTGAGGGGTGAAGATCTTACCGTATTCGGTGACGGATGTCAGACCCGTTCCTTCTGTTACGTGGACGACCTGATTGAAGGCATTTACCGGTTGTTGATGAGCGATTATGCCTATCCGGTGAATATCGGCAACCCCGATGAAATCACCATCAGGCAATTCGGGGAGGAGATCATCAGACTGACAGGGACCACGCAGAAACTAATCTTTAAACCCTTGCCCCAGGATGATCCGAAGCAACGGCAGCCCGACATCAGCAGGGCCAGGAATATCCTGGGTTGGGAACCAAAAATTCACCGCTCGGAAGGGTTGAAGGTTACCTATGACTATTTTAAAAAACTTCCCAGGGAAGAACTTTATAAAACGGCCCACCGTTTCGCATAAACCCGGACCGGGCAATTTTTAAATCAGAATTTCCGATTTATTATTTTTCTTTGCCCTCAGATTCAAGCTGCATATATGGATAATCATTATACCGCTCACTCCTCCGCCTTTATAGACGAAGGCTGTGAAATCGGGGAGGGCACGCGCATCTGGCATTTCACCCATATCATGTCCAGAAGCCGTATCGGTAAGCACTGTAACATTGGCCAGAACGTGGTGATATCACCCGAAGTGGTGCTGGGCGATAACGTAAAAGTACAGAACAACGTATCCATCTATACCGGGGTTACCTGTGAAGATGATGTCTTCCTGGGTCCTTCCATGGTGTTTACCAATGTCATCAATCCCCGGAGTGCCGTCACCCGGAGACACCAGTACCTGAAAACCCATGTGGGCAGGGGCGCCACCATCGGGGCCAACGCCACCATAGTCTGCGGGCACAACATCGGAGCCTATGCCTTTATTGGCGCAGGAGCGGTGGTCACCAAAGAGGTGCCTCCCTATGCCCTGATGGTCGGTAACCCGGCCCGGCAGACCGGCTGGATGAGCGAATACGGGCATAAGCTGAAATTCGACAGCAACCACGTGGCCGAATGCCCCGAAAGCAAGCAGAAATACAGGCTTAAGGGAAAGAAAGTTACCAGGATAAACTAACCCCAGCCGTCTGGGAATGACTATGAGTACAGATAAAATCAGGTTTGCCGTCATCGGTGCCGGTCATATCGGCAAGCGCCACGGGGAGATGATCCGGAGGAATCCTGAGTCGGAACTGGTCGCTATTTGCGATTCCCGCCCGGCCGGAGAACTGGGCCTGGGTGATTTGGCTGTTCCCTTTTTCCGCTCGGCTGAAGAAATGCTGCAGGCCGGCCTTCCCGTTGATGTAGTGTCGGTTTGCACCCCCAACGGTCTTCATGCCCGCCATGCTATTTTGGCCCTGGAGCATGGCAGGCACGTGGTTTGCGAAAAACCCATGGCACTGACCAAGGCCGACTGCGAACGCATCATTTTTAAGGCGCTGCAGGTGCATAAAACCGTTTTCTGCGTCATGCAAAACCGGTATTCTCCTCCTTCCGTGTGGATCAAGGACCTGGTAGAGAAGAAAATGCTCGGTGACATCTACATGGTGCAACTGGTCTGCTACTGGAACCGTGACGAC
>CAYWHE010000314.1:0-2793 GCA_964458125.1 uncultured Flavobacteriaceae bacterium
GGATGTCCAGCCGGACCGAAGCATAAAACTTCAGCGCATTACCGCCCGTGGTGGTTTCGGGATTGCCGAACATCACACCGATCTTTTCACGCAACTGGTTGATGAAGATGCAGCAGCAACCCGTACGGCTGATACTGGCGGTGAGTTTCCGCAGGGCCTGGGACATCAGGCGGGCCTGCAGACCCATCTTGCTGTCACCCATTTCCCCTTCAATTTCACTTTTCGGGGTGAGGGCCGCCACGGAGTCGATCACAATGATGTCAATAGCTCCGGAACGGATGAGGTTTTCGGTAATTTCAAGGGCCTGCTCCCCGTTGTCGGGTTGGGAAATGAGCAGGTTTTCAATGTCCACCCCCAGCTTCTGGGCATAGAAGCGGTCAAAGGCATGCTCGGCGTCAATGAAGGCCGCCACTCCGCCGTTTTTTTGCACATTGGCAATGGCATGAATGGCCAGCGTGGTTTTACCGGACGACTCCGGACCGTATATTTCGATGACCCGGCCTTTGGGAAACCCGCCAATGCCCAACGCAATGTCCAGTGAAATGGATCCGGTGGAAATGGCTTCCAGCGGTTCTACCGCCTCATCGCCGAGGCGCATGATGGTGCCCTTGCCGTAAGTCTTTTCAATTTTATCGATGGCTAACTGCAATACCTTTAATTTTTCTTTCGAGCTTGTTTCTGTGGCTGCTGACATGGTGTTCTGAATTTAAATGATGGATATGATTTAGTGGTAGTATTCTTCTCTACAAAGATGAAAATAGTTTGCAAATATAAGGTCATTCAGCACCGAAATTGTTATCAACAACAAGTTAAACGGATATAAGCGTTTGTAAGCGGATAAAGAAAAAAGCAGCCTTTCTGTTTCGATGCCGGTTACTGTTTACCCCCTTTTTCCGGCAGGATAACCTGTCCGGATCGTATCCTGTTTTTCAGGTTTAACAAGGTTTCATGAGGAGCGTCGGCCAGGGTCAGGTTGATCAGCCAGACGGGAACCGCCCCGCCCGGATCGACCAAAAACGTATGGTCAATACGGACCTCGTTTTTTCCGGAAGGCGTGATAACCCAATGTCCGGCGGCCTGTGGAACACGGACCACGCCGTCCTTTTCAGGCAGCAGGCCGGGCATGCTTTTCAGATCTATGTACAGGATTCCGGATGCCGTATCCTGCCTGATTTTAAGATGCATGATCAGGTCCCGGTTCGAAACCGGCCAGGGAGCCTCGATCTCTGTCCGGTAGATGACCTCCGTCGCGCTGATTTTCCGGATGACCTCTGCCGCTATGGTATGATACTGCCATTTGGTGTAGGAAGGCACATCCATCACGCCTGCGGCAATGACGGCAGGACTGCAATTGAACCTGCATTGCGCTTTGATGGATTTAAGCCGGGAGTCCGATTCCTTACAGGTATATACGAAAATGCTGTCGGCCGATTTTTTTAAATCACAATCCTGTTGCCCCATTGCCGGATGCAGGCCGGCCCACAGCGTGAAAAAAACAAACAAATAAATGCGGATGGGTGAATTCAAGTAGTGTGCATGGGATAATCGCGTAAAAATAGTTATTCCGCACCAGGATGAAGGGTACCTGGAAGCAGAAACTCCAATCCGTAAAAAAAACTAATTTTGGAAGGCCGTATGGCAGCCTTTGGTCGAATTTCATGAAGGGTTTGCTGCGCAAATGATACAACCGTTTAATCCTTTCAATAATCCCATGAACAAACCGGCACGGTTAAAATTAAAGTGGCTGCTGTCCATCTACCTCATGCTTGTTGCAGGATTGATGGTTGCCGGCTTTCTGACGGGGGTCAGCCGGGGAACCTGGTTGCTGGTGCTGCTGGTCACCCTGTCAGGCCTTTCCATAATTCTTTTCACGGCCGTTTTTTACTTCCGGATCAGGGAACAACTGCAGGAGCAAACCCTGGAGCTGAACCAGCAGTTGAATGAAGACATGAACAGGGGTTTCAGCCAGCAGGAGAGCTATCTTCAGCTGATGCATTTTATCAGGCCGGCCTTTCCTTTGCCCCATACCCGCGGATGGGCCGCATCCCCCGATTTCATGGGGCTCGTATTCAAGTATATACTGTTGAATAAACCTGCAGTCATTATGGAACTGGGATCCGGCACCTCCACCCTGTACATCGGGCATCTTCTGAAAGCGCAACAGTTGAAGGCCTCCTTGCTATCCGTTGATCATGATCCCGTGTATGCAGGCATGACCCGCGAAAATATCAGGCTGGCTGGACTCGGGGAGTTGGTCCGTATGGAGGATTGCCCGATCGGAACGGTTCAGATCAGGGGAACGGACTGGCACTGGTATTCCCTGGCCAATATTTCCGTTCCCGGCCTGGATATGCTGATTGTAGACGGCCCCATCGGATCCCTTCAGCGCAAAGCGCGTTATCCGGCTTTGCCATTACTTTATGAAAAGCTGAATCCGGGCGCCACCATTTTCCTGGATGATTATAACCGGCCCGAAGAACAGGAACTGGTTGCTGACTGGTTGCGGGAATTCCCCGGACTAAGCCTGATCCGTGAGATGCCGGCAGAAAAGGGAGCGGCCGTACTCAGGAAAGGTTCATGATTTCTGGAAGAAAAAGGCCTGAGATCCCGTTACCTGAACGCTTGATTTTGTTCATGCAGGTGCAACCCCCCTCCGGTTTAAGACGCCGATGCTTTCAGCGGAATATAGCTACAGGGCTTGCCCCGGGGTTCATACCAAGAATTAATCCGGCTTTCGCTTAGATTTTTATTTCCTCTTCCGCTGCATTGAAAAAATGATACTCCATCAGGTGA
>CAYWHE010000315.1:0-2746 GCA_964458125.1 uncultured Flavobacteriaceae bacterium
CGGGACGCAATCAAAAATTAAAAGGACACGAGGCTGAGCCTCGCGCCTACGGGGGGAATTCAGCCATTCGTTTATGGAGAAGTATGTGCTACAGAAATAAAATGTTAACTTATTCATTCTCGTCCCCCTCACACAAACCGTCCGTAAGACGAGGACGAGAAACGTGTCATGCCCAGTATGCGCTCGCCTGTGCTGGGACCAGACGCCCACCATTCCCTCCAGCACCAAACCCTATGCCGGCATGGAACTGCATGATGTGGTCAGGGTGGTGGGGATGAAACAAAATGATGCCTGGCAGATTGACTTCGGGGATCTGAAACAGGGAATTAGGTTCGCCGGCAATTGGATTTTCTTTAAAAAAGTTTATGATTTCATTTTTTTTACTACTTTTGCCCTCCCAAATTAACATTTCTCAGCCATGAAAAGAACCTACCAGCCCTCCCAGCGTAAAAGAAGAAACAAGCATGGTTTCCGTGAGCGTATGGCTACTGCCAATGGTCGAAGGGTATTGGCCGCCCGAAGGGCCCGGGGAAGAAAAAAACTGACGGTATCGGACGAAGGATCGATCCGCTGACGACTGCAACATTTTTTTGAAAAGGCCGTTGATTTCCAACAGCCTTTTTTTTATTTTCAGGCCGCCATGAAAACCATTCATTTCCTACACATTTTCTTTCTGCTCCTGGTTTCCTGCGGTGTGCAGGCCCAGATTCATGTCCGCCATCCGGGCGAAAAAAGCGAGGATTTCATTTACAGAATTTCCGGCGGAAAATACCTGAAAGAATCGCTGGTTCAGGCATCATGGAACACAGCCGGTGATAAAATCCTGTATTTTTATTATGCCTTCCATTCCCGGTTGACCGACGGAGGCCGGAGCGACAGTGTCAAAACCATCCGTCTCTGTTTGTTACAGCAGGATACGCTGCAGCCCTTTCAATACCATGTTACCGATCTGGAACTGGATACCGACCGGGGATATGGCCTGGGCATTGAATCGGCTGAACTGGTGAAAACCAAAAAGGAAAAATTCATCGCAATTACCGTTTTCCATCTCCTTCCCGGCCCGGGACGGGTACGGTATAAAGGATATGAACGTTTTACGCTCAAACAAAGAAGCAACAATGCCGGCTTTTTTAATGAATTTGAACTGACCCGTATCCGGTAAAGGGTTAATCTCTTTTCCTTTGCATCCGCTCTGGATCAGCCACTGCCGGTCCTTTAACCCGGTATTCCCCAAGTTGATTTACAATTTGTTAAGATGACGGTCGAAGCTGAACGGTCCGACGGAAATTATTTTTACCAGAAAGGAATCCTGATGCCTGGGATTCACCAGAACGTTAAAATCGCCCGGCACCACCACTGAAGGCGTCCGGATCAGAAGGTGCCTGTTGGTTTTAAATAGCTGGTCGCCCAGTTTCCGGGTTGCCCGGGGGTGGGGATACAGGTGCCAGTCGGGCGGCAGGTCATGATCCCTGATTTTATATACGGGCAGTTCATCGGGAATTTCAAGGGAAACGATTTCGTATTCATCGGGCAGGAGGGCCAACGGAGTATGCACGGTTATTTCAGCCACGCAAAGGGCCCTCGATTCACTGGTGTAGATTACGGGGATGCCCATGCTGTTCCAGCGGCCACCTGTTTTTTCAGCACCTGAACCGGTCAGGTCGTGACTGTATTTGGATTTGCAGAGCCGGAAGAGGATCATGATAAAATGCCCTGTTCGATCCGGTACAGTTCATCTTTCAGCAGGTTGATGCCGAATGAGCTGTCGAGCAGGTCCTTGGGTTTGATGCCTCCCATGGCCAGGTTCCGGCTGCGCAGCCAGGTATCGAATTTTCCGGCCGCTCCGAAAACCTGGACGCCATACCTGTACAACAGGATGATTTCCAGGATTTTTTCCGATGAGGAGGCATCAAAGACTGCCTTCTGCAGCTTGTAACGCTGCATGGTCCTGTCGGAAAGATGAAGGAAACCGCACCATTCAGACATGCTGAACGGGCACAGATCCACATAACCCTGAAAGGCTGAGTAACGTATACCCTGACGGATTGCAGCGATCAGGTGTAACAACTCCTGCCCGGCAATGGAGTAATAGGAGATTCCGTGTTCTTCTAAAAATTGCAGGGGTTTGTTCATGGCTGATGGAAGAGGGGGTAGAGAGATTTGTACATTTGTCGGAAATAATACGACAAATGTCATGAATTATTTTCAGATTTTTACCTGTTGCCGGATTTAATTGAAAAAAAGTCATTTTTTTCCGTGACCTGCCGGACCCTCATCCGCTGAAATCCTTATCGTGACAGGGTTTTAAAACAGGCCTGACGGAATTAGCCTGCCCGGAATTTTCAGGCGGGATGGACTGTTTTTTTTGCTTTTCGCTGCGAAATCCACTTTTTTTTGTTGCGTTTTTTTGCCCTGAAACACTTGTAAAGACAGCTATTTTAGCCATTTTTGGGTTTGTTGGTAAATATTTTAAAATGCAGGTTGTAAATTAAAAAACCTTTTTTACCTTTGCCCTTCCCAAAAAATGGGGTATTTGAAGACCGGAATTTAACGAAAAAAACAGACTCAAACCTTTACCATGCCTACGATTCAGCAGTTGGTCCGCAAGGGACGAATGAAATTAGAGGACAAAAGCAAATCGCCTGCTCTGGCCTCCTGTCCCCAGCGCAGGGGTGTTTGCACGCGTGTATATACCACTACGCCCAAGAAGCCGAATTCGGCCATGCGCAAGGTGGCGCGGGTGCGC
>CAYWHE010000316.1:0-2742 GCA_964458125.1 uncultured Flavobacteriaceae bacterium
ACGTGATTTTTCATGGCCTTTACCATGTGTTCCCTGCCTGAAACCCGTTGCAGGTGCAAGAGGGTATCCAGTGCAAACACCCGGAAAATAAACTGATGATTGGCTTCTTGTGGCATGGGTCCGTTGTAACAATGGTGCATAAAACTGTTCAGACCGGCAATGCCGTGAACGTGTCCTGCCGAAATATCCTGATCCGGCGGTATATTCCATATCACCCAGTGGGTGCGGTCATGCAAATCACCATCATGGTCTTCCAGGATAACAGCCAGGCTTTTGGTCTGTAAGGGGATATTCCGGATATGGAGCGGGGGATTGATGTGGTTGACGGAACCGGCATATTTATAGGGGAAAAAACCGTTGTTTTCGAAAACATCGCTTTCAACATTTAATGTTGCGGGTGGCTCCCCTTTTCTTTTCCCAACCGGATAAATGGTTCTCATGGAATGGATTTTTGGCAGGTAACAGAAAAGGAACAAAGATACATTGGCGAACTGACTTTTATAATGATCAGGCTCATGCTGTGTGATAATTTTAAAATACGGTTCCAAGTTGAGGATATACCTATCCATGCATTAATTTGGTCGTTTCAACGGAACCGTTTACATTTGAGTATTCAATGAACCAAACCATGCAAAAAATTACGCTCCTGCTTTCATTCCTGATCCCCTCCATGGTGCTCCAGGCACAGAATCTCGTCCCCAACCCTGATTTTGAACTTTATGGAACGGTACCCTGTGGCTGGACGGCAACGCCTGTGGATTTCAATAATGCCATCAACAGCTGGACGGACCCCACCCAGGCCACACCGGATATTCAGTCCACGCTGATCTCTCAGAGCTGCTCCAATTTTCAGCCCAACAGTACGTATGCGGGATGTACCAACGGTCCCCAGGCCCCGCACAGCGGAAACATTTTCTCCGGTTTTTACACCCAGGTTGGTGGTTCCACCTGGCGCGAATACCTCCAGGTTCAGCTCACCAGCCCGATGGTGGTGGGTATTCCTTACGTGGTTCAACTGTATGTTTCCCTGGGGGATGAATCTCAGAATGCCACCAATAATATAGGAGTGGGATTTTCAACCACTGTTACCAATTCGGGTATTTCCGGGGAACTTGGTTATGTTCCCCAGGTGAACTTCTCCAATGTGGTCAGCGACACGTCCAACTGGGTATTCCTGTCGGATACCCTGGTGCCTGCACAGCCCTATGAGTTTATCATCATCGGTAATTTTTTCAATGATGCGGGCACCAACGTAGTAAACCTGTATCCCACGGCCTGCTGGGACCGGGCGTATTATTACTGCGATGACGTGATGATACGTCCCATCGGGGCCATGGTCAGCAGTACCTGTTTCGGAGACAGTACACAGTTTTCGCTTTACCAGAATCCGGCCGTTATTGCCAACATGTGGGATTTCGGTGATCCGGCCTCCGGCCCGGATAACCTGGCTTACATTGCCAGTCCATCGCATCTGTTTACGGCTCCAGGCACCTATTCCGTCATGACGGTCAGCTATTACCTGAACGGCAGCAGCGACACCATGTACACGACGGTGACCATCGGCACCACGCCAATGATCAGCCTTGGAAACGACACCACGTTATGCACGGGCGACTCCATTCAGCTTATTGCCGGTGCTGGTTTTACCTCCTGCCTGTGGTCGGATGGCAGCACAGGGACTGCGCTCTGGGTCAGTACCGCCGGAACCGTATTCGTAGAAGTGAACGACAATGGCTGCGTTGGAACAGATACCATCACCGTTGGTTTCATGCCCTGTGCTCTTCCAGTGGTGGCACTGGCCAGCAGCGATACCAGCTGGTGCGATAAAAAAGCCATTGATTATTTTGACCTGTCGACCAATAATCCGACGTCCTGGTACTGGTATTTCCAGGGGGCTCAGCCGGATACGTCTACCCTTCAGAACCCGGCCGGCATTTATTATCCGTCCTATGGATCCTTTGATGTTCAACTGGTGGCCTGCAATGCTTCCGGGTGTGATACCCTCTTTCTGCCTGCCTTTATCAACGAATATCAACTTCCGCCCGCACCGGTGGTCACACTTGTTCAGGATACCCTCTTCTGTTCCCCGGCCTATTCTTACCAATGGTATATGACACCATCATCGATTCCGGGGGCGACCGGTTCATTTTATGTACCACAGCAGCCCGGTGATTACTTTGTCATCATCATCGATTCAAACGGCTGTGCCTCGGCCAGCAACACCATCGTCATTACCGGCATCCCGGAGGCCGCGCAGCCGGATTTCTGGCAGCAGGCAAGGGTGATCAGGGTATTCGACGGCACCGGCAGAATCATCCTGGAAAGACCGGCGGGAATGAATGAATCCTTTAACCGCCTGAACAGGGAATGCAGCACGCTGGCACCGGGTATTTACATCATTTCAGTGATCGGGAAAAAACAACAGGTGAACCGCAAGATTATGGTGAGCGGCATTCCGGATTGATTCTGCACCAGGTTTCAGGTTCAGGAACACATGCTGCGGGTTTCCTGCAAGTGATTATAAAAAGGTTCTATGTACTTGCCAGGAGCGAGGTAGCGCCTCATGCCGCCCGGTTTTTTCCCGGAGTTCACCTCCCGATAACTACTTTTGCGTTTCCTTCGTATTCTTTATTTCCCGTTGAAGAAACCCTTACGAAGTAAACGCCATTGGGTAAATCAGTGCAATCAACCTGCAAATACCCGAAATACCAATACAGGCTTTTTTTCATTACCGGCTCTCCA
>CAYWHE010000317.1:0-2739 GCA_964458125.1 uncultured Flavobacteriaceae bacterium
CGGCTCCACCGGTTCCTGTAACGGCCCCGGTTGGGACGCGACGGCCGGAAAATCATAAATAAACCTACCAGGATGATGGCCAATGGCCATAAATAATGAGATACGTTATAATCGGGAAGAAACTCGCTGATCATAAACACTCCGCCAACGCAAACCATGATCAGCCAGCCTGGATTCTGAAACGAGTGTTTAATGCCGACAAATATTCCGCAAACAATCAGCAACATCTGCCAGGTTAAAATCCATTCCGGGATGTAAAACCCGGCTTCGCGGGCGAGAAACAAACTTCCGGCAGCCACCACCAGCATACCGGCGAATACTTTTGACCGCTGCTGGTTCCTGAAGTGGCTTTCAACCGGACCTGGTCCGGCGGCTTTTTGGTCATCATCTAATCTTTCCATAGTTATTATTTTAAATTGATGATGCAAGAATACATCGGGAAAAGCAGACACAAAAGCTGAAAACGGCACCTGGAAGGACCAGGTCGGTGAATCAACAGGGGGAGCCGGTAAATGGAAATTGGAAAAGCTCAGTCAGGTTTATTCGGGTAATATTTTCGGGCAAAAAGTGGAACGCTATTGCTTCTCCCTGAAAATCCTGGCAGGGGAAAAAGGTCTTTTTGCTTTCAGTTTAAAACCGGTAATGCTTTTCTCCCGGATGATGTTGACGGCCTCTTCAATGTGGTCGGTCATGTAAAATAAATTTTCATCCGGAACAGTAATGGTTCCATGGATTTTCATCTGTTCAATATGAAGAAGCAGGCGGGAATAAAAATCCCTGCAAAAAATGATGACGGGAAATTCACTGATTTTCCTGGTCTGGATAAGTGTCAGGGCTTCGAAAAACTCATCCATGGTGCCGAATCCTCCAGGCATGACGATAAATGCATAAGAATATTTGATCAGCAGGGTTTTCCGTACAAAGAAATAGCGGATGGTCACCCGTTTATCCAGGTAGGGATTTGGCTCCTGCTCAAGGGGCATAAGAATGTTACATCCCACCGATCGTCCTCCTGCTTCCTTCGCCCCCCTGTTGGCAGCTTCCATCAGTCCGGGTCCGCCCCCGGTGAGGACGGTAAAACCAAGCCTGGCGATGGCTGCGGCAAGCTGCTGAGTTTTCTGATAATATTCATGATCTTCCTTAAAACGCGCAGAACCGAAAAAAGTCACGCAGGGTCCGATAAAATGTAAAGCCCTGAACCCCTTTATAAATGCCAGCATCACCTTGATGGTAAATTTCAGTTCCTGCCAGCGGGAATGCGGCCCCTCCAGGAACCGGATCTCTTCATGATTTTTCATTGTCCTGCAAAAGTAAAGGATAATGCTTCTCTCCGGCAAACTTATCCGCAGATTATGCAAACCCGTTAAAAATCATAAAGATGTTCAGAACTTTTTACTTTAGCAGGATCTTTTACACGTTTCACACCAATTTTCAATTGGTATTTAACCGGAATTTATTCTGTGCAAAATCTGATCAGCATTCCTCCTGATATTGTAGCCGTCCTCGAAACGCAAAAAAGCGCACCCTGCCGGTTAATTGGAAATCCCATTCCCGTTTCTGGCGGAAGTATTAACCGTTGCTACCGGCTGAATACCAGCCTCGGCGTTTTTTTTCTTAAACTCAACCAGGCTGCGGCTTACCCTTTCATGTTCGAAAGGGAAGCTGAAGGCTTGATAGCATTAAAGGAAGCTGCTGCCATCAAAATCCCGGAAGTGCTCGGATATGGTACGTCAGGATCCAGTCAATTTCTTCTTCTGGAATACATTGATCGGGGTGAAAAAACGGCCTCCTTTTGGAATACCTTCGGAAAACAAATGGCCTGCCTGCACCAAAACAAGGGGGTTTCATTTGGCTGGAATACCACCAATTACATCGGTTCCCTTGCCCAGCCGAACGGTCAGGAAAAAACCTGGACTGAGTTTTTTATCCTTCACCGGCTGGAGCCCCAGTTGGAAATCGCCATCAGCGGTAAAAAACTAAATGCCTCACACGGGAAATCCGTTGAAAAGGTCTATAAACGCCTGGAAGAATTTTTTCCTTTGGAAGAACCCTCGCTCCTTCACGGGGATTTCTGGAATGGAAATTATATGACCGGACCACAGGGTGATCCCGTTCTTTTTGATCCGGCGGCTTACTACGGACACCGGGAAATGGATTTAGCCATGAGCCTGCTTTTTGGCGGATTCGATCCTGATTTTTACCTGGGATACGAGGAAGAATACCCGCTGGAAAAAGGTTGGAAACACAGGGTACCCGTGGCCAACCTGTATCCCCTGCTGGTTCATGTCAATCTTTTCGGCGGAAGCTATGTTCAGGAAGTGGAGGCTGTATTAAAAAAATTCAGCTGATCCATCCCGTATGGAATAAAAGTTGATTTTGTCCCGAAGTATCAAAGCAACAAATTGTTTTTCAATTGTTTATTCTATCTTTCCAAAGAAAAAAACATTTTTTTTAATGTCTTTTTTTTTCTTTCTTTGCGCCCTCGTTTACCAATTGGGGGGATTAGCTCAGCTGGCTAGAGCGCTTGCATGGCATGCAAGAGGTCACCGGTTCGACTCCGGTATTCTCCACTAAAATCCCGCATTAGCGGGATTTTTTTATCATGTTTTTCGTCTATATTTTATATTCTTCACAAGCAGACCGGTTTTATATTGGTCATACTGACCATGTTGAAAAACGGTTGAATCAGCATATCATCCGTAAAAATCTTGGTTATAACGACTGGGTTCTCCGATTTAC
>CAYWHE010000318.1:0-2693 GCA_964458125.1 uncultured Flavobacteriaceae bacterium
TGAGTTAAAAGCCTTTAATTCTGAGGCGAAGGCAAAATTCGTCCCGTCCCAATAATAAAACAGCGGCTTGATACCGAGACGGTCGCGAAAAATAAACAGTTCCTGTTGCTGCTGATCATAAATGGCGATGGCAAACATGCCGTTCAACTGCTTGACGAAGTCCGTACCATAGGCAACAAAGGCTTCGAGAATAACTTCGGTATCGCTGGAAGTTTTCAGGTTGATTTCCTCCTGTTTCCAGGTCACCTTTTTCAACCTGGCCCCGATCTCACCAAAATTATAAACCTCCCCGTTATAAACAATCACATACCGTTCGTTATTGGAAACCATGGGCTGATTGGCCCGGGTGGACAGGTCAATGATACTCAGCCTCCGGTGCCCGAGACCCGTAACGCCATCATAAAAAAAACCACTGGCGTCCGGTCCGCGATGGGCCAGCATGCCTGTCATCTCATGCAGGTCTGATTCAGTAAATATACCGGGTTGGTGGGAGTAGAATCCTGTTATGCCGCACATGGCTTCCTCCCTGTTGAATGGGATATGATGGTACAAATATATTGAAATAATATGGTTGGCCGGAAATTGAAGGGAAAGTTAGCTGGAGACTGCAGGCGGGGTTCTTTGGTAAAGATTAACATTCCCTTCATGAACGGCTATTATAGCAGCCGTGTACCATGTTGGTTTTTTTTTGATGAAAAATGTCTGCTAAATAATACTTTTGCGCATCCAATTTAAACTCAACTGCCATGACTTCATTACGCTTTAAAGCTCTTGAAAGAAGTACCAACAGATCCCCGGTTCAGGTCGCCGCACCGCATGCCAAAATTTCGGAATACTTTGCCATCAACGTCTTTCATAAAGACACGATGCATAAATACATGTCGAAGGAAGCCTACCAGCAGATGTTATCGGCCATTGAAAGCGGTCATAAAATAGACCGGAAGGTGGCGGAACAGGTAGCCGCTGCCATGAAAACGTGGGCTATGGAACGGGGTGCGACCCATTACACACACTGGTTCCAGCCATTGACCGGTTCCACGGCCGAAAAGCACGACTCCTTCTTTGAACTCAGCGGAGGGACCAAGGCCGTTGAGAATTTTTCCAGCAGCGCCCTGGTTCAGCAGGAACCAGATGCATCCTCGTTTCCCAGCGGAGGTATCCGGAACACCTTTGAAGCCCGAGGTTATACGGCCTGGGATCCTTCCTCCCCGGCTTTTATCATGGATCACCCGGCAGGACGCACCCTTTGCATCCCCACCATTTTTGTTTCCTATACCGGTGAAACCCTGGATTACAAGGCGCCCCTGCTCAAGGCCCTGGCAGCCCTGGACCACGCAGCCGTCAACGTGTGTAATTATTTTGATAAAAATGTCACCAAGGTCATCGCCACCCTGGGTATTGAGCAGGAATACTTCCTGATCGATACGGCACTTTTTAACGCCCGGCACGATCTGGCCTTAACCGGTCGTACCGTATTCGGACATGAACCAGCAAAAGGACAGCAGTTGGAAGATCACTATTTCGGCAGCATCCCGTCCCGCGTATATGCTTTTATGGTAGACTTTGAAACCGAGGCCTTTAAACTTGGCATTCCCCTGAAAACCCGTCATAATGAAGTGGCTCCCAGCCAGTTTGAATGTGCACCGGTATTCGAAGAAATCAACCTGGCTGTCGATCATAACCAGTTATTAATGGATGTCATGGATAAGGTGGCCAAAAAACATGACTTTAAGGTATTATTGCATGAAAAGCCTTATGCCGGCATCAACGGATCGGGCAAACACAACAACTGGTCCCTGAGTACGAATACCGGGAAAAACCTGTTGTCGCCCGGCAAAACGCCCAAGCATAACCTGCAGTTTCTGACCTTCTTTATCAATACCATCAAGGCTGTTCATGATCATGCCGACCTGCTCAGGGCCAGTATTGCCTCTGCCAGCAACGACCATCGTCTGGGAGCCAATGAGGCTCCCCCGGCCATTATGTCTATTTTCCTGGGCGAACAACTTACCAATGTGCTGAATGAAATCGAGAAAAAGGTGAAAAAGGACAACAAAATGACGGCGGAGGAAAAATCGGAACTGACACTGAATATAGGTAAAATCCCGGAAATCCTGCTTGATAACACGGACCGCAACCGGACCTCGCCCTTTGCCTTTACCGGCAATAAGTTTGAATTCAGGGCTGTCGGGTCATCGGCAAACTGTTCCTCTGCCATGATTGTGCTGAATACGATCGTGGCCAACCAGTTAATTCTCTTTAAAAAGGATGTGGATGCCCTGCTGAAGCGCAATGTCAGCCAGGAAGAGGCTATTTTGAAGGTGTTGCGTAATTATATCGCGGAATCAAAACGCATCCGGTTTGAAGGAAACGGGTATAGCGAGGAATGGGTTAAGGAGGCTAAAAAACGCGGGCTGTCAAACATCAATACCACGCCATTGGCCCTGGATGCCTATATTTCCAAACAGTCTCTGGATTTATTTGAAAAAAACAACATCTTTTCCCACCGGGAAGCTGAAGCCAGGCACGATATCCTGCTGGAAATTTACATGAAAAAGATTCAGATCGAATCCCGGGTGATGGGCGACCTGGCCATGAATCACATCATCCCGACCGCCATCAAATACCAAAACCTCCTGGTTCAAAATGTGGAGGGTCTCATGGATGTGAAACTGAAACCCGAGGTTTATCAG
>CAYWHE010000319.1:0-2679 GCA_964458125.1 uncultured Flavobacteriaceae bacterium
AAATAAAATTTTCCATGTTGATACCTCGCAGCTTGCTGCGAGGAGGTTCATTCGAATGAATGCCCTGGACTGCTTTCCGGGAAACCACCCTGTTTATAAAATCTGAAAAGTCTCGGATACGAAAGGATTTTAAATTCCATCGCCTTGTTTACTTTTATTGCCTGAAATCTGGTCTCCGGACTAATCTGAAATTGATATGCCATCCCTAACCGAATTAAACCGTATAGCCTCCCAGGTGAGGCGCGACATTATCAGAATGGTGCACGCCGTACAATCCGGGCACCCTGGAGGATCCCTTGGTTGCACGGAATTCATGGTAGCCTTGTATTTTGAAATCATGAAGCATCAGCCGAATCCATTTTCCATGGATGGAAAGGGGGAGGATGTTTTTTTTCTTTCCAACGGACATGTTTCCCCTTTATGGTACAGCGTCCTGGCCCGTACCGGTTATTTCAAAATCAGCGAACTGTCCACCTTCAGGAAGATCGACAGTCGTTTGCAGGGGCATCCGGCCACCCATGAAAAACTGCCGGGCGTTCGGGTTGCGTCAGGATCGCTTGGACAGGGATTGTCAGTAGCCATCGGTGCAGCTTTGACCAAAAAGCTGAACCAGGATAACCGGCTGGTATATTCCCTTCACGGGGATGGGGAACTGCAGGAAGGCCAGATTTGGGAAGCCGTTCAGTTTGCCATCGCTCATCAGGTGGATAACCTTATTGCCACGGTGGATGTCAATGGTCAGCAGATTGATGGAGCTACCAGCGAGGTTTTGCCTGTTGGAGACCTGCGTCCGAAATGGGTTTCCTTTGGTTGGAAAGTGCTGGAGATGAACGGAAATAATATGGCAGAAGTGGTTAATACCTTACAGGAAGCCGGCACACATACGCGAAAGGGGCAACCTGTCGTTATCCTGATGCATACCGTCATGGGACAGGGTGTTGATTTTATGATGCATACCCATAAATGGCATGGCGTGGCGCCCAACCATGAGCAAAAAGATAAAGCCCTTGCCCAACTGGAGGAAACACTGGGTGATTATTAAAACATTTTGAGAGCGTTTAAATCCTTTCTTCCCGATTTCATCACGTCCTGCCTGTTCGTCACGGGCATCCTGATCATACCTGTTCAACTTCAGGCGCAAGGCAGGGAAAACAACCGGCAGGTCACCCGAATCCTGTTTTTATTTGACGCTTCCCAAAGCATGATCGGGCAATGGCAGAGTGATACGAAATTTGAAATTGCCAAACGCCTGTTGGGAGAACTTGTCGACAGCCTGCAGCGCATTGACAACCTGGAACTGGCCATGCGCGTTTACGGGCACACCAAAAATTTTCCTCCCCAGGATTGCGATGACACCAGGCTGGAAGTTCCCTTTGCCCGGTTTAACGGTTTCCAGATAAAAAAGAAACTGGGAGAAATCCAGGCCCGTGGCACCACACCCATTGCCCGATGCCTGCAGGAATGTGAAAAGGACTTTCCCGAAGGCCCCTCCCGCAATATCATCATCCTGATTACCGATGGCATAGAAGAATGCGGTGGCGATCCCTGTGCGGTCAGCTTTTCCCTTCAGAAAAAGGGCATTGCACTGAAACCTTTTGTAATCGGTTTGGGCATCAACAAGGATTTTCTGAAATCATTCGACTGCGTGGGTACCTATTACGATGCATCCAATGAGGAAGGATTTAAAACCGTTTTAAATGTGGTGATTTCCCAGGCACTGAACAACACCTCCGCACAGGTTAATTTACTCGACGTATACCAGAAACCTTCGGAAACCAATGTCAACATGACTTTTTATGACCGGTATTCCGGCATGATCCGCTACGATTACGTGCATACCATGAATTCGAGAGGTGTTCCCGATACTCTCAGGCTGGATCCGCTTACCCAGTACCGGATTGTCGTGCATACCATCCCCCCGGTGACCAGGGACAGCGTGGTATTATTACCAGGCAAACATACCATCATCGGTATTGATGCTCCACAGGGTGATTTAAACCTGAAATTTGAGGGCGGGCAGGAAACACGCAAATTTGCCTGTATAATCCGGCAACATGGTAATCCCAAAACCCTTCATGTGATGGATTTTAACAACACCGAGCGCTTCCTGGTCGGGAATTATGACCTGGAAGTGCTGAGCATGCCCCGCATGAATATTGATAATGTGGAAATTGCCCAGAGTAAAACTACAACGGTCCAGATACCCAAACCCGGCATTGCCACCATTCTATTTAATAGTCCCGGCTATGGAAGCCTTTACCAGGTGGTGAAAAATGAATTGAAATGGGTGTACAATATGGATCAGGACCTCTCCAGGGAAACACTGGTGCTGATGCCCGGGCGTTACAAAGTTTATTTCAGACCAAAGGCCTCCCGGGAATCTATTTTTACCATAGAAAGGGAATTTACGATCAGCAGCGGTAGTTCCGTTTCAGTGGAGGTGAATTAACCGGTTTCAGGGCCGTGAAGGGATTCGGTAAACGGTTACCTGCAGCACCGGAAGCAACAAATTGATGATTGAAACGTTAAAAGACCAGGAAATGACCGGAAAAAAATTGCTTTTGGAAAAATACCACCCGCTCCTTCGGCATCTTAAAAAGCTCCGTTCCCGTTAACCCATCTTTCAAATATATATCATCATGAAAAAAAAAGTGTTCCTGGCATGCCTGCTGCTGTCAC
>CAYWHE010000320.1:0-2678 GCA_964458125.1 uncultured Flavobacteriaceae bacterium
AGACAATCGTGACCAGGATTGGGATACATCTGTATGGACCCGGACGGCACGCCGTCTTCTCCGTTCAGGTTGCAGGGGTTGTTCAGGTTGCCGACTTCAAAAACTTCCGACCCGATAAAACCTCCGGACCCGGCAGGAATAAATACCTGGTAGGAACCGGTGTTGCTCAGGAGGATGTTTTGGGTGGTGGCACCGTTCGACCATAAGTAGGAGGCATATCCGGTTCCTGCGTCCAGGAAAAACTGCGCTCCGGCCTGCATGCAATTGATCACCGGGCGCTGAATCGTAAAGGGCCAGCCCGGGTAATTAAAGGAACGGTAAGAACTCAGGGTATCATCAAACGTAATTTCAAAAATTTTCTGTCCGGAGGGTTTTACACAGGTAAACAGGGCTGTCCGACAACTCCTGTTGCCATGATTCACCAATGTCTGGCCATTGGGCAGGCGTTGCACATTTCCGGTGGCCTTGCTGAAACAGGCGGAATCATCGGTGTAACTCCAGGCCAGGCTGGCGGTTAATAAATTCTCATCCAGCGTATATTCTTTGGCCGAAGCGGGATGAAAGGCAGAGGAGTCATTATCTTCGCCGTTATCAAATAATGTGATATTTCCGTTTGTCAGCCTCCGGATGTCATGCTGTCCCTTAAACTGCTGGGTGTCGTTGGTAAAAACAAACTGGTTGGCTTTTCCACCCATCCTCCAGATAATGCTGCTGTCGCTGCGGTTAATTTTTGTAATTTCATTAAAGTGCCGGACCGATAACAGGAGGTTACCATCCGTGTCCAGTTCAACGGCGTTACAGTGTGTCCAGTCCACATTATTCGGACCCTTTAAAAAATTTTCATCCACCTCGTCAAAGTTGAAATAATCTTTGGCATGCCATTCAAACACGACATTTTTAGCGGTATCCAATTCCTGGATCACCGAACAGGTGACGTTGGCGCTGGCTCCTCCCGGAGTGCCGTTCTGCAGAAACAGGTGATAGCCGCTCAGGTCCATGGTAACGATTTCGGTTCCCAGCATCAGGTAATGGCCGTCCGGCAATACCTTCATATCATGGGCATCCGTTGCCAGGCCGTTCTGGCAGGCCACCGAATCCACAATTTGGAGTAAACTGTCCAGGAAGTAAAATTTCCCGTCGTGGTAATAGGAGATTCTGCCGTCATCCTGGATGCCAAAACTGCCCGTCTTCACTCCGTTTAAAAAAGTTTTGTAATAGGCCAGATGTCCCTTACGATCCACTATGAAATGATTCTGGTTAAACTGGGAAGGATTCACCCCAAAACGCTGGGGAACAAAAAAATAAAACCCCGAAGAAGCCGTATCTGCCACATTGACCTGATAGGTGGGAAGTGATTGGGCGAGTGAACCTGAGTATATAAGCGCATAAGCAGCATGTAAAATGATACCACTAAAAACCTTTTTCATTTATCCGTTCATTTAATTTTTTAACAAAAAAAAATTCGACAGGACGTTTTGGATTTGGTTTAAAAACAAACTGCCGGTTAAATCATGATCATTTCACTGGTTCATCTTTTAGATTGAATACTCCGATATTCCGGCTGTGTAATACATCCCCATCACCAGTTCCCGGCATAACTCAGCTTTTCTCCTGATGCCTGTTCCAGGAAATCATATTTCAATCGGACGATCTGCCTGATATGCAGGAAATCATGGGCCAGCCAGTTGGCTAAAATAAAGGAAGCCGACATGGGTCCGATGACGGGGTGATGATAAGTGTTTTCCCAGGCAGGATTTTTTAATGATTGGAGCCATTTCACGGATTCCTTCCGCTCTTCGCTGAATTTATCGATGACATCGGTCAAAATCTGTTCGTGGTATAGTCTGCTGATTACCCAGCCCTGCGGGTCGATAGGAGGGAAGGGTCTGGCTGGATTTTCAAAAACTGATTTCAGTCGTGCCCGGAAATCTTCTTTCTCTTCATCATAAAGATGGCAGGCTATTTCCAGCAGGTTCCATTTTCCGACTGCCGGCCTGAAATGTTGTAATTCCGGTGATGCCTGACGGAACAATCCCTCCAGCACTTTTTTATTGGACTGAAGGGTATCAATGTATTCCTGGAGTTTCAGCATTCGTTGGAAGGAATTGGTTTTTAAATTAAATTATTCGATAACCAGTTTACTGTCGCTGTCGATATTCGTCCGTTTATCAAAATGAAATTCGATGAATTGGGATTCCGATGCCTTACCCCGGACCTGGACCGTTTTTCGTCCCATCTCCGCCGATTTGGAATCATAAGCCTTGGCTGTCAGTTCACCGGAAAAGTCCTTGTCGAAAATGACATATACGGTCAGCAGGTTACCTGTTCCGGTGCTGTCATCCGAAACCGTTGTTTTTCCGAAGCGGATTCCTTTTTCCGACAGGCCGGGAGTCAATTCAACGGTGACATCAAAGGCCTTTTCCACTCCTTTCCTGACCCCTTCGGCAAATTCACCGGATACCTGCCCGGCCACATCGCCAGCCTGGTTGATTTTTTCCCTGATGGTGGAAGTGGTGCAGGACAGGAAAAGAAACGCCGGGAGAATAAATATTAATTTTTCCATTGGATAAAGATAAGCACTGCCGCATAAAAGAAAAAATTTGTTGCCATACCAGTTCGGATTTTTTCAATTCGACTTGACTTTTACAAGGACAACGTCCGAAGTGAAAGTCTTAGTC
>CAYWHE010000321.1:0-2666 GCA_964458125.1 uncultured Flavobacteriaceae bacterium
AAGCCGGCCTGATGATCAGAACAGACCCGGGCATAATCAGAAAAAAAAAAGACGGTTGGGCGGATCAGAACCAGCGGATCCATTTCCTTGGTTCGAATTCAAAGCGGTAGGCAATTTCCATATTGATAAAGGAGTATCCGTCTGTTGTTTTGGGATTTCCCCTTGCACTGGTGGCAGGTCCCGGGTAGCCGATGGTTCCGCGCCCGGTGGGGTCTGAAATGTAGCGCGCCATTTTTTGTTTTTCGGGATCGTTCGGATAGAGGGCGTTTATTTCATCGTAAGTGGCATAAGCATCACTGACGTCATCCAAAAAATCCGTCATCAATTTATAGTACCCGAATTCCACCGACAGGGTGGTTTTTGGACCCAGCCCATAGCGGAAACCCATGCCAAAAGGAATGCCGACATGAATCAGGCTGTAGTTCTTTTTTCGTTTAAACTCGCCCTTTGCGCCCTGGCCTTCTGTGTGCCAGTCTTTCAGGTTGGTTTCGAATTTCCCGTCCTTCCCGATGACGGACCCGCTACCTGTTGATTCATCCTGGTCGCGAACGGTGCCGTCACTCCAGAAATAATACCGGTTTCGCATATCGATTTTCCCGCGGAACAGGTCCGCTTTCGGATTGGCATAATACACACCCGCTCCGGCAAACAGAAAAAGCGCCGCATGCTGATCGCTCAGATTTTTCCGCCTGTCAGCGTATAGGGTATAGGTGATATGAACCGATGTTCCGAATACATCCGTGCGGAAACCGATGCCACGGCCATAATTGCGAAGTTCATATCCCTTTCTTCCGTTGATGGATTTGGTTTCGTCATACCCCAGCCGGTGCCAGCTGATACGGGCCTCCACATTGAACGGATGATACACATAACCGTATTTGGGTTTCCCGGTAAAGTTGCGAAGCGTGAGAGCCATGCCTGGCCGGGTGGAGGTTGTCTGGATCAGCTGATCGTTCCCCAGGTCGCCAAAATAATCGGTGATGCCGGCCGACAGGCCCATTTCAAACTGACGTTGAGAAAAAGCCATGCCTGCGGTCAGGAGGAGCATGGATACGGCAAGTATAGTTTTTCTCATGAGATAGGGTTTTGGAATAATTCCACAAGATAACAATAATTCCGAATTTGCAAAAAAAATTATGCAGGCTAAACCGGGTCATCCGAAAAGCAGGCCGAACACTTCTTCCACCCGTGAAACGGGAACGATTTCAATACTGTCAAATCGTCCTTTTTCAAAAGCCTGCAATTTATAGCGGGAGCAGAATATTTTTTCAAAGCCCAGTTTCCCGGCTTCCTTAATCCTTTGTTCGATGCGATTTACCGGTCGTATTTCACCCGACAATCCGACTTCGCCTGCAAAACAAAAATGGGGGTTCACGGCCAGGTCTTCATTGGAAGAAAGGACGGCACAGATCACAGCCAGGTCAATGGCCGGATCTTCAATACGCAGACCGCCGGTAATGTTCAGAAACACATCCTTGGCCCCGAGTTTAAAACCGCAACGTTTTTCCAGCACGGCCAACAGCATGTTCAGCCTACGCAGGTCCAGACCTGTAGCCGAGCGCTGGGGCGTGCCGTAAACTGCAGAGCTGACGAGGGCCTGAGCTTCAATCAGCAGGGGACGCAGCCCTTCCATGGTACAGGCAATGGCTGAACCGCTAAGTGATTCATCCTTCCTGGAAATGAGTACGGCAGACGGGTTCTCCACCTCCTTCAGGCCAGATCCCATCATTTCATAGATGCCCAGTTCTGCAGTTGATCCAAACCTGTTTTTCAGGGAACGGAGGATGCGATAGATGTGATGCCGGTCTCCTTCAAACTGCAAAACCGTATCCACCATGTGTTCAAGCACCTTTGGCCCGGCTATGCTTCCGTCCTTTGTGATATGACCAATCAGCAATACAGGGATGCCCGATTCCTTGGCAAAACGCAGAAACTCCGCAGCGCATTCCCGGATCTGGGAAACACTTCCGGGTGATGATTCAATCAGCCCGGACTGCAGTGTTTGCACCGAATCCACGATGACCAGCCCGGGCTTCAGTTGAGCGATATGCGCAAAAATAGAAGAGGTGGATGTTTCGGTGAGGATGTAACAGTTGGTTTTGGCATATCCGATCCGTTCGGCCCGCATGCGGATCTGCTGTTCACTTTCCTCTCCTGAAATGTAAAGCACGGACGCCTTCTGCAGCTGAAGGGCCAGTTGAAGCAGGAGAGTGGACTTGCCTATGCCAGGTTCCCCGCCAAGCAGGGTTATGGATCCTTCCACCAGGCCACCGCCCATGACCCGGTTCAGTTCCTTATCCGGCAACACCATCCTCGATTCGGCTGTCAATGAAATATCGCTCAACAACTTCGGGGAAGCGGTTTTTCTTTCTTTACCGGAAAGTAAATCCCAGCTTTTTAAAGATTTGGAAACAGGCTCCACCAATTCCTCCACATAGGTATTCCACTGTCCGCAGGAGGGACACTTGCCGATCCATTTGCTGGCTTGTGCCCCACAGTTCTGGCAAAAAAAGGAAGTTTTTGTTTTGGCCATTTGCCTGCAAAGAAAAGAAAAACAGGCTTAGTATTACAGGTTAAATGCCGGGGAACATCCGCTAAAGAATCAAGGGTATGAACCCCAGGGCAAGCGTGGATCCCGATTCCGCTGCAGGCAGCAGCGTATGGAA
>CAYWHE010000322.1:0-2652 GCA_964458125.1 uncultured Flavobacteriaceae bacterium
TCGCTTCAGTTCGCTCCTCTGGAGCTTCTGAAACGATAGTCTCATTGATTTAACGTCTACTGTCATGATTGAAAAAATATTCAACCAGCTGAAGCTCCGGTACCTGTCCTATACTTCCAAAACCACGGGACTCCAGGAAAGCGAGGAAGACCGCATCTTCCGGGCGTTGGGTTGGTTCCGCCAGTCGCTGATGAAAGGCGGGGGCAGCTCGGCCAAGTATTCCCTCCTGCACGATACGTTTTTTCCTGCCTATCCCGAAACCACCGGGTACTGGCTGAATACCCTGTTTTTTGTCCGCCAGCATTTCCCCGGAATCTATAAGGGCGTTTTTGGTGAACGGGTCGTGGAAACCGAACTCAAGGACTGGCTGTTGTCGGTGCAGCGTCTGGACGGAACATTCCCGGGATCATTCGGTGATTTTGCCAACCAGCCTCCGCGGGTGTTTAACAACGGGCAGATCATCCTGGGCCTGCTGAAGTATTACGAGCATTACCGCGATGAAAAGGTCATGGATTCCATTCTCCAGAGTGCCGACTGGCTCCTGAAGGTGCAGGCGAAGGACGGCTCCTGGCGGCAGTTTACCATTCACCAGCTCAGTTCGAATACCCGTACGGCCTGGGCCCTGATGCTCCTGAGCAAAATCACAGGGGATAAAAAATACCTCGAAGCCGGAACCCGGAATATTGAATTTGCCATCCGGCTGCAGCAGCCTAACGGGTATTTCCTGGATAATGGATTTGATGCCGTCGGGGTTCCGTATACCCACAGCATGGCTTATGCCATCAAGGGCGTGCTGGAAGCTTCCACGATTACCGGAAATGAAAAGTGGCTGCAGGTAACGGAGAAATCCTATGCACCCCTGCTGCCCCTGATCAAAAAAGACGGCTTCCTCTTCGGGCAGATTGATGAGGATTTCAACAGCACCTCCAACTATTGCTGCCTCACCGGAAATTCACAGCTCAGCGTGATCGGCTTTAAACTTTACAGCCTCACAGGCAAAGAGGAATACCGGCAGGCCGCCGGACTGCTGATTGACTATGTCAAGGACAAGCAGGTGAAATCAGATGTTCCCTCGCTTTCGGGGGGCGTCACCGGATCATGGCCCATCAGCGGAAGCTATTGCCCGTATGAAATTCCAAACTGGTCGGTGAAATTTTTTATCGATGCGCTTATTTACCAGCATCTTTCACGGCAGAAGGAATTTGCCAGTTAACGGTACGAATAAAAATGCCGGCTTAAAGGCCGCCGCCTTATGAAACGAATCAAGGGAATATACGTATACGGTTAAAAAAAGTGCAATGAAAAAAATCCTGGTGGTTGTCGGCACCCGGCCGAACTTTATCAAGGTGACGCAGCTGAAGCGCATGAATGAAGCCTGCGGCAGCCCCTTTGATCTTAAAATTGTTCATACCGGCCAGCATTACGATGATAAAATGGCCGCCGTTTTCTTTGAACAGTTTGAACTGACCCCGGATTATTTCCTGGAGATCCCGGCCGCCAGCGCGAATACCCAGATGGCAGAGATCATGATCCGCCTTGAAAAAGTGATCCTGGCGTTCCGGCCCGACATGGTGATGGTGGTGGGCGATGTGAATTCCACCTTTGCAGCCGCGCTTACGGCCCATAAACTGGGTGTGAAAATCGCCCATATCGAAAGCGGACTGCGTAGTTTCGACCGCAGCATGCCCGAAGAAATCAACCGCATCCTCACCGATGAAATTACGGATTATTATTTTGTTACTGAAGAAAGCGGCATTAAAAACCTCCGCAATGAAAACCGGAATAAGGACGCCATTTTTTTTGTCGGTAATACGATGATTGATACCCTGGTAGCCTTTGATCCTAAAATCGCGCAACACAACATCCTGTCCGAGCTGAACATCGAACCAAAGGACTACGTGCTGATGACCATGCACCGGCCGGCTACCGTGGATTTCAAAGAGGGCTTGCTCAAACTCATCGACATCATGGAGTTCATCACCGGCAGGCATCACCTGGTTTTTCCCATTCACCCGCGTACGCTCAAAAACCTCGATCAGTACGGGCTCACCGGCCGGATCAGAGCCAATAAAAAACTGATACTGACCGAACCACTGGATTATTTTGCTTTCCAGAAACTGGTGGCCGGTTGCTTATTCGTGATAACCGACAGCGGAGGCATACAGGAAGAAACCACCTTCCGGAGAATTCCCTGCCTGACCCTGCGCCCCAATACCGAAAGGCCCTCTACCGTGGATACGGGCACCAATGAACTGATTCCATTCGACCTGGCAGCCGTTCAGTCCCGGATAGACCAGATTCATTCCGGAACATTTAAAAAGGGCAGGATCCCCGATTTCTGGGATGGGAATTCCAGTAAACGGATCGTGGAAATCTGCAAAGAACTGCTGAATGTCAAACAGGAATCGGTGCTTTCCTGAGCGCTGTTGAAGCCCCCGGCCGGACGGGTGCGTGGCCATGACACATAGGGCTTTAATGCGCCGCATATAAACCGGTGCCGTTTCAACTTTAATTCAATTCGACTTGACTTTTACAAGGACAAAGTCCGAAGTGAAAGTCTTAGTCGAATGAATCCCGGTCGCGAAGCTTTTCAGTACCGGTTCAATACCCCGCTGTTTACAGCGGCATCGGGGTTCAATTCGACTTGACTTT
>CAYWHE010000323.1:0-2638 GCA_964458125.1 uncultured Flavobacteriaceae bacterium
ACCCCGAATACCTTCCCGGTTTTATCCGGAAGGATTCGTCGGTGAGCTGCCTCGACCAGGTGGTGGAGTACCTGGAAAAAACGCATGCACAGGTAACCGTTGTTGATTTGCGGGATGAGTTCCGCAGGGAAAGAAGGAAGCGCATGATCTATTACAAAACGGATTTTCACTGGAACCTGACCGGTGCATACCTGGCCTACCGGAAACTGGCCGGAACCATCAACCGGGATACTTTTCTTTGCCGTATTCCCGGCGAAGATGAATTTATCAGTTCCATGGTGACCACCTATGATGCCGACCTGGCCGGCCTGCTGAACCTGCAGCAGGAATATTCCCGCGACCAGGTCGTGATGCGGCCCATCAGGCCACGTAAGGCGCGGCCGGCTGCGAAAACAGCCTATCCCGGGCAGGAGCTTTTTAAGCAGGACCCGGTGGTTTACCTCAACGACAGCGTTGGGTTGCCTCCAATGGTCATGTTCCGCGATTCCTACGCCAATTACCTCATCCCTTTTTTAGCTGAACATTTTAGCAGGAGCGTATTCATCTGGACCAATCACTTCATCCCGGAGATTGTAACCGGGGATCAGCCGGTGGTTGTCATACAGCAACTGGTGGAAAAATTTATCAGGGACCTGTTGCTTGAAAATCCCCCCGGCATGAAACAGGAATTGCAATCCTACCGGTTGCGCGGCAATCCGGTTACTGTCGTACCTGTGCAAAAGCAAACAGGGAATTAAACAGGGCGTAAAAGACAACGCCCATTTGGCGGGAGAGCAGGTTTTCCGTCATGCAGCAACCGAAAAACAGGAGCAGGAAAACCAGGTAAAGCGCCTGTCCCGATCGCCATGCCATCCGGAGGGGAATGGCCAGTCCGGCGCAAAAAAGCAGGAATCCGGCTACACCCAGGCATAACCAGTGATTCAGGAATTCATTATGCGTGTTATAGGACCGGCCTTCATAAACATCCGTAGGGTAAAGGGAATAACACAAATCAAGGGCTTGCTGCAGACGACCCGGCCCTGTACCGGTTATCCAGTTTTTTTTCAGCAACTCGTAAGAACACCGGTAGATGCCGATACGGATATTGGCTGTGTTATGCTCCTGGTATACCGGCGGTCTCCATTCCAGCCCGCTGAATTCAACCAGCCTGGAACGGATGGCAGGGGTCAGCATCACCGTAGCTGTCACCAGGATGATCATGCCCAGCAGGGAAACCCAGACATACCGGTTAAAGCCAAAATAATAAAACAAATAACCGGTCAGCGTAAGGATAAAAACAGCCAGTGGCCACCGGGCACCAAGCATAATGGCTGCCGTCAGCAACACCAGGACCAACAGGGACCTGGCCAGGAGTGCCTTCCGGTTTCTGGAAATGGAAAGGCCTTCCATTGAAATGAGATTGACCAGCAATGCAAAAAACAGGAACATGCCCATGTAGGTGGGATGAACCCCGGAATAGGCTTCAAATAATTTCCGGTACTGGTAGGTAAAAAAATTATTATCCGGTTCCACCAGCTGCCCGTTAAAAAAAAACACGGCCGTATTCACCCAAACGACCACAGCCGTAACGGACAGCGTGTAGATGTTGAGGACCCATTTCCATTCTTTCTTTCCGGGCCTGTAAGGGCTGAAGAAAATAAAAACGGGTAAGGCAATCAGTCCGATTTTTTTTTCCAGGATAAATAAAATCTCCGCTTTATCCGGATCGGTAAACAGGCTGAAGACAAACAACAGGTAAGGAAGGATGAACAGGACGAGCAGGCCTTTTTCCTGCCTGGTACGGGGCTTGTATTCACGGAATGAAAGGGCCAGGGAAATCAGCCATGCGATAATGATAAAGGTGGTGATTTTGAGCGGCCATAAAGGGAATGAAGCCAGGGCGCAAAGCAGGCCGGTCTGAACTTTTCGCAGCATGCCGTCACGAACAGGTACGCCAGTGTTCATATTTCTCCATCACAAAACTCATGAAGTGATCGTGAAATTTGGATTTGGTGAACTGCCGGGCATGCTCCCTGATTTCTGCCGGGGTGAAGGAAAGTTTTTCCTGTTCAAAACGGAGGATGCTTGCCCGGATGCTCGAAGAATTCTGTTCCTGGAAGAAAAAGCCGGTTTGCCCTTCCTTCACCGTTTCCAGGATCCCGCCCCTGCCAAAAGCGATGACGGGGGTGCCGCATGCCTGGGCTTCCACCGGGGTGATCCCGAAATCTTCCTCAGCGGCAAAAATGAAGGCTTTCGCACGTTGCAGGTAATCTTTCATTTCATCCAGCTTCTTATAACCGAGCAGTTGCACATTGGCGGTGGCCTTTTTCTCCAGTTTCCTGAACTCTGGTCCTTCGCCAATCACGACTAACTTTTTATCCGGCATCCCGGCAAAAGCCTCAATGATCAAATCAACGCGCTTATAGTGGACCAGCCTGGAGACCGTGAGGTAAAAATCTTCCTTGTTTTCACACAAGGAGAAACGATCCACATCAACGGGAGGATAAATCACCATGGAATCACGGTTGTATACTTTTTTGATTCGCCTGGATATGTGATTGGAATTGGCAACAAAGTAGTCGATACGCTGGCTGGAAACATAGTCCCAGATGAGGAGGTGGTGCATGACGTATGTGAACAGCCAGCCTTTTAACCCGGA
>CAYWHE010000324.1:0-2629 GCA_964458125.1 uncultured Flavobacteriaceae bacterium
ACAACCAACGGGATTGCCACAAAGAACCGTAGCCATAAAACCCAGCCCCGATTGCGGCGTTTAGTCCCGTCCCCGCCCGCAGAAGGGTATCATTCGTTTTTAATCGAAGCCTCTGGCCATGCAGACCTGCGATGAAACACAGGCGCAAAAAGGCTAAACCTGATTGGAGTCCCGCCAGAGGCGGGGCGTAAAGCAGGCCTGCAGGTAAACCGGTGCAGGGACGCCTGTTTTCCAATGCCTGTCCAGACGGTAAATGGCGCAGAGGATAATGCAGATTAATTACTGCTGGTTTTAGAAGAAAGAACCTTTACTGCGACGGCGGCGGCCAACCGGAAAGGGCTGCCGGAATAACCGGAATACCGTTCAGGTTCCGGGAGGCCGTTTGATTATTTTTATTATTTTTATCCCGGATGAATGCGCTTTACCTCTTGCGCGGTTTGCCCGGAAGCGGCAAGACCACATTGGCCCGTTCGCTCAGCGAAGGAGGGAAGTACCCGGTTTTTTCGGTCGATGATTATTTCACGGATCCTGGTACCGGAGCCTACCGGTTTGAATTTGAAAAAAATCATCTGGCATACCGTCACTGCGAAGAACGTACGGAGGAAGCGATGAAAGGGAGGATGTCGAAAATTTTCCTGGACAATACGTTTACGATGGAGTGGGAGATGGAGCCCTATTTCAGGTTAGCCGCCCGGTATGATTACCGCTTGTTTGTAATGACGGTTGAAAACAGGCAAAGATCAAAAAACACGCATGGCATCAGCGATGAACAGGTCATTAAAATGGCGGAGAAATTTAAGGTGATCCTGTATTGAAAAAAATCAGGCCACCTTCAGTTTGCTGATTCCCGATTTCCGCAGCTTTTCTTTGGCATAAGCCATGGTCACTTCAAATTCACGGATATTTTTGCCTGACGGTACCTCATACATGGCATCCAGCAGGATAGCTTCGCAGATGGATCGAAGGCCGCGGGCGCCCAGTTTGAATTCAATGGCCTTATCAACGATAAAATCAAAAACCCCTTTTTCGAATTTGAGTTTGATGTTCTCCATTTCGAAAAGTTTTTCATACTGTTTGATTAATGCGTTTTTCGGCTCCGTCAGGATTCGCACCAGTGTTTGTTTATCCAGGGGCAGCAGGTGGGTAAGTACGGGCAGCCTTCCGATCAGTTCGGGGATGAGGCCGAATGACTTGAGATCCGAAGGGGTAATGTATTGCATCATGTTGTCCTTGTCAATGGCTTCCTTATCCTGCCGGGAGGAGTAACCCAGTGCATTGGCCTGCATGCGCCGGCCGATGATGCGTTCGATGCCATCGAAAGCGCCTCCGCAGATGAACAGGATATTCTGTGTGTTGACCGCAATCATTTTCTGTTCCGGGTGTTTGCGGCCTCCCTGTGGCGGGACATTGATGATGGTATTCTCCAGCATCTTGAGCAGTCCCTGCTGAACGCCTTCACCGGATACATCGCGCGTGATGGAAGGATTATCCGACTTACGGGCGATTTTATCGATCTCATCAATATACACGATTCCTCTTTCGGCTGCAGCCAGGTCGTAGTCGGCGGCCTGTAACAGGCGGGTGAGTACCGATTCCACATCCTCGCCAACGTAACCCGCCTCGGTAAGCACGGTAGCGTCGGCAATGCAGAAGGGAACATGCAGCATGCGGGCGATAGTCCGGGCCAAAAGCGTTTTCCCGGTACCCGTTTCGCCTACCATGATGATGTTTGATTTTTCAAGCTCCACTTCGCTGCTGCTGTTGGAAGTACGGGCAATCAGGCGCTTGTAATGATTGTAAACAGCAACGGCCATCACCTTTTTGGCTTCATCCTGACCGATGACATACTGGTCAAGAAGCGCTTTGATTTCGGCTGGTTTGTGCAGGTTCAGTTTGGCGGCCAGGGTCCCTTTGACCTTGTTGGCGGCTTCCTCGTTGACAATCTTATAGGCTTGTTCAATACACTGATCACAGATGTGACCGGTCATGCCGGCAATCAGCACATTGGTCGCGCTTTTATCGCGACCGCAAAAAGAGCATTTGATTTCCTGTTTGGCTTTCAATGGCAATTGTTTATGTGCTGCCCGGAAGGCAACAGCCTGTCGGCAACAGCGGCGCGCAGGGCCGGTTAAATTTTATTTTTCAGCAGAACCTCGTCAATCATGCCGTAATCCTTCGCTTCCTGGGCGGTCATCCAGTAATCGCGATCCGAATCTTTCCACACCTTGTCGTAGTCGTTGTTGGAATGACCGGCGATGATTTCATAAAGTTCCTTCTTGAGTTTCTGAATTTCACGGGCGGTGATTTCGATATCGGAAGCCTGTCCTTCGGCTCCGCCCATCGGCTGGTGAATCATCACACGGGCATGCTTGAGGGCCGTGCGCTTGCCTTTCGACCCGGCGCAAAGCAACACGGCTGCCATGGAGGCGGCCATACCCGTGCAAATGGTGGCCACATCCGGGTTGATGTATTGCATGGTATCGTAAATGCCAAGACCTGCATACACGGAGCCGCCGGGGCTGTTCAGGTAAATCTGGATGTCTTTTTTGGCATCGGCCGATTCCAGGTAAAGCAACTGGGCCTGGATGATATTAGCCACATAATCATTGATGCCCACGCCCAGGAAAAT
>CAYWHE010000325.1:0-2613 GCA_964458125.1 uncultured Flavobacteriaceae bacterium
GCGGTACTAACAGGAAGCAGTAAGATGAAAGGCAGAAAGAAAGTCAGCAGGTTGCAGGCTGCAGAAGGCTTATGGCAGGTTGCAGGTTGCAGGTTGCAGGTTGCAGGTTGCAGGTTGCAGGTTGCAGGTTGCAGGACAAAACGACTTTATTGTTCATGCTCATTGATTGTTATTAACAACAGAAAAACAAATTAAATCTGAATACCGGCGCAAGAAAAAAAATTGAAATGCGCCGGCAAGCCAGTTCACCAATCAGAACGAAGATAGCTTGTATATGCTCAAATATGCAAATTAAGTTATTAACACGGATTTTGTCCCGAAATTAAAACAGTTGTTTTAGCTTGTACGCCGGGATTTCCGGGAGAGCATCCGTATAATCCCGTCCTTGCAGTCGAACCGGGCCGATCAAAAAATGCCAGCCATGAAACACAGGCGTTCAACAGCTAAACCTGATTGGAGTCCCGCTTCGGGCGGGACGGAAAGCAGGCCTGAAGCGGCTGAGCTGCAGGCTGGTGGTTTCCCGACCTCCTGTTTCACAAATTCATGTGAGATGAAATGAGTAACTTTGCCGTATATAAAATTCCATGAAAAAAATCATCCATACCACGCGGGCCCCGCAGCCTATTGGTCCATACAGCCAGGCTGTACAGGCGGATAACCTGCTTTATGTTTCCGGACAGATCGCCATTGATCCGGCAACGGGTAAAACCAACACCGATAACATCATTCATGAAACCCGGCAGGTCATGCAGAACATTGCAGCCATATTGGAAGCCTCCGGCATGAATTTCAGCCACGTCATTAAAACTTCCATCTTCCTCACCGACATGAATAACTTTTCCCAGGTGAATGAAACCTACGGTTCTTATTTTGAAAAGGACTTTCCCGCCAGGGAAACCATACAGGTGTCCCGGCTGCCCAAGGACGTGAACGTGGAAATATCAGTCCTTGCCTCCCTGTAGGAAGTATGAGCTGCTGGTTCGTTCAGGTTCCCCTTTACAGGTTTAAGGGAACGGCCACTATCACTGGCGCCGGAAGTTAAGGGCAGGGCCGTTTGATTTCTCGGGATGAATTTCCCGCTGTTGCGGTCGGAAAGTACACGCTGGTCCGGACCGCATGTTTCACGCGCTGCGGTGAATTTGCAGGAAGCCCTTCATTTTTCCAGGTGAAGGGCGAATCGTATCTTTGCGGCCCTTCAATTGATTTCCCATGCTGGTTTTAAACAATATAAGCTTCGATTTTGGCGGCCGGTACCTGTACAAGGACACCTCCTGGCACATCAAGCCCAATGAAAAGTATGGGCTGATCGGGGCCAACGGAACCGGCAAATCCACGCTGCTGCGCATCATTACCGGGGAATACAGCCTGACGGGCGGACAACTAAGCGGGCGCAAAAACCTCAGCATAGGATTTCTGAACCAGGACCTGTTGTCCTATGAAAGTGACAATACCATCCTGCACGTGGCCATGGAGGCCTTTGAAAAGGAAAACCAGCTTCACGACACTATTTCTGGCTTACTGTTGAAACTGGAACACGACCACTCCGATGCCCTGTTGCATAAGCTCCATGATGCCCAGACGGCTTACGAGGCCATGAACGGCTACAACCTCCAGTACCAGGCCGAGGCCATCCTCGAGGGACTGGGCTTCAGCACCATCGACCTGCATCGTCCCCTGAAGGAATTCTCGGGCGGCTGGCGCATGCGCGTCATGCTGGCCAAAATACTCCTGACCAAACCCGACCTGCTCCTGCTGGATGAGCCAACCAACCACCTTGATCTGCCTTCCATTCAATGGATAGAACAATACCTGGCGGCTTATGAGGGCACCGTCATCATTGTTTCACACGACCGGTATTTTCTGGATAAAGTGGTGGATAAGATCGTTGAAATCGCCCATGAACAGATCACCGTGTATTCCGGTAATTACAGCTACTATACGGAAGAAAAGAAGCTTCGGGAAGAGATGCAGCGCAGCCAGTTCAAGAACCAGGAAAAGTACATTAAGGAACAGGAAAAACTGATCGACCGTTTCCGGGCCAAGGCCTCCAAGGCCAAAATGGCCCAGTCCCGCATCAAGGCCCTGGAACGGCTGGACCGTATTGAGGACGTGGAGGACCCGGGTGCAGAAATACGCATCAGTTTCAACTTCGCCACACAGCCGGGCAAAGTGATCGCCGAACTGGATATCCGGGATAAAAGTTACGGCAGCCAGTCCATTTTCCATAAAACCACTGCAACCATTAACCGGGGGGATAAAATTGCCCTGATCGGCGCCAACGGGAAGGGAAAATCCACCCTGCTGCGCATGATTGACGGAAGTGAAGCCTTTGATGGGGATATCCGGCATGGGTACCAGGTGATCAAATCATTTTACGCCCAGCACCAGTTGGAAAGCCTGAACCTGAAAAACGACCTGCTCACTGAATTACAGCACTGCGCACCGGAAGAAAGCGATACCAGCCTGCGGACCCTGCTGGGAGCCTTTCTGTTCCATGGGGATGATGTCTTCAAAAAAATCAAGGTCCTCTCGGGCGGGGAGAAATCCCGGGTAGCCCTGGCCAAGACCATGCTGACCAAGGCTAATTTTCTGCTGCTGGATGAGCCCACCAAC
>CAYWHE010000326.1:0-2586 GCA_964458125.1 uncultured Flavobacteriaceae bacterium
CCGATGTTTTCAGGGCAGAGTATTTTGAAGGTGAGAATCCACTGGGCGATACCCTGGATAGCTCGCTCACCTCTATCTCGTCCTGTGGTTACTGGAACATAAACCGGTTAGCGGGAAATTCAAGTGTGAAAGTAACCCTCGGATGGGATACCATTCCTTGCCTGGATCATACGGATTCATTGATCAGGATGGGATTTTGGAACAACAACCTATGGCAGGGGCTTTCGATCGATACCTGTCCCTCCAATACCAACGCACAAGGTAGAATAACAACCCTTTCAACTACATCAACGTTTGGAAAATTTATCATCGGCAATGTACAGTCAGTCATCGTATTTGTTGATTTTCAGTCTGCACCTCCCCAACGAACCATCAATGATTATTTCGGATTAAATGTCTGGGATGTCATTGCCACACCAGATGCGTACCTGCAAGATTCCTATTGCCAGGCAGATATCGTCAGACAAAGTCCCGGCACGTTAAGGTTTCCTGCCGGAATTGAGGCCAACTGGTGGGACTGGAGACATGGCGGTTTTGTACGCGACAGAAGGTTTAACAACATAACCTATTACCTGCCCGAGCAATTTCATGACCGGGTATTGGCCGCTAATCCTGTTATTGATGCCGATATCCAGGATTTCTACCGGAATATTTACAATACCGGCAGCACTCCCTTTTTCAGCCTGAACAATCTCTCCTCCGATGTATTGTTCCAGACAGCGTTATTATATGATGCGCGCAGGAATAACATTCCGGTTCAATTGATGGAATTGGGTGGAGAAGTCTATAAGGAGGCCGACTACAATGATGTAAGGTTTCCAACGGGAAAGGAATATGCTGACCTTTGCATCGAATGGGGAAGAAAAATAAAGGATTTATTTCATTTGGATCCCTTGCCTGCTCAAAACACAAGCAATTTCCAGCTTGGCTTATGTGTGTCCACGTTTAATCCGAGTAATAAATCCGCCAGAACAGCCCAATGGAACAGCACATTATTTAACAGGATAAGCACCTATAATGCCTCCAATCCGACCGAGGCATTTCGTCCCGATGCCATCATCTTACATGACTATACGGGCACCGGATTGTATCAGAACCCCCCGAATTTGTGTGGAAAAAAGTCTGGCTGGCCTGCAACCACCAATCACCGGATTGTCAGTCCGTTTGACCCTGCCACCACGGCCAGCGGAACGGGCAAGTTTTGTAAAAATGATATGGAACTCATTTTTTCAAATGTATTCCGGAGTTTTGCCGGTGAAGCCAATAAAACGGATTACCTGGGATTGATAAACGAGGAACTGGATCCCAACAGTTCCAATTCCGAAAAAATTCCATCTGATTACAATGAAATCTGGCTCACGGAGTATAATTGCGTTGGAAAGGGAGCAATCTTTGACGGAACATGGGCACACGGATTGGCCACAGCGCTTCAAACCATGATTTACCTGGAGTCGGAACGAATTACCAAAGTGAATTGCTTTAAGCTGATTGGAGACGCCATATATGCTGCCGTATTCGGCAACGATGATGCTTTCCATTACAGTAAAAACGAAACGCCTTCCCCGCTTGAGTTTGGGACCGTCACAACGGTTACACACGGGCAATCCGCCCTTGGACTGACCCTGGGTTTGGTTGCACGCGCTTTAAGAAATGCCGATGAAGCGACCGGGCTTTCCTTCTCGGGGATTAAACTACCGCACTTTGATTATTACAAGCGATACAACTCAACGGCCTATGAGCCTCAAATCTATGGCTGGTATTTGAACGATTCCACAGACAAGGAGCAAATAATCATTATGAACCTCAGTGAAAAGGAAATTTCCCTGCAGATTCCCACCATTTTCGGTGCGGCCGGCCCTATGAGCCATATGGACGCGTATGAACAGCTATACTGCGACCCGGCAGCCTTTATCACCGGCGGTTCCTCCAATTTTAATGTTATAACAGGGCATGATCTGGTAAACAGCGGTGAGTTGCCGGTCACACAGGCCGTTCCCCTTCATCCCTATTCCATCATGCGGTTGTTTAAAAAGCCCTGCCAGGTAACACTTAAACCCGTTTGGGACCGGGCCTGTGAAGGAACCACCGTTTCCCTTGTCGCTCATGGCGAATCCGGAACATCCGGTTCAGGCTGGAATTACACATGGAATATTATTAACGGGGATGTCGTTCCCGATCCGAATGCCAATGGCCCGGTTGGTACTCCAACAGGCAGTACAATGGCATACGTTGTCAATTCCGCGAATAGTTCACCGGCCGAATTTTCAGTTGAAATGACCGACCAGTCCGGTTGTACGGCAACGGCTACCGCATCGGTTACCTTGCTTCCAAACCCGCAGCTTGTTGTTACCACTCCTCCCGTGGTTTCCTGCCAGGGCGATCCGGTGGATATTACCATGCAGCTTCAAAATTCCAATTCCACCTGGGGGGCTAATTTTATTTTAATCAATTCGCTTGGGGAAGGTTTGGGATCCTACCAATTTACAAATGGAAGCACCATTACGCCCTGGATTACAATACAACCTGAAAAATCAGCAGATTATACCGTTTATGCCTATGATGGCGAATGTGTTGTACTTTCTGAAC
>CAYWHE010000327.1:0-2583 GCA_964458125.1 uncultured Flavobacteriaceae bacterium
ATTAACGTATACGATATCCGTTGCAGGATTCGGATATACGGTTATGACGCCTTCGCCGGCCGGCTGCTCCGGAACGGCAGTCGTGAGCACCGAATCACCAAAAACAGGGCGAAACATGAAGGAACCCGGTATCTGTGAATTCTGCCAGGTTCCGGTTACATTGTAAAACATTTTCGGGTCGTTGTCGGTGTTCCTGTCGAAGCCCAGGTTCAGGGCATCGGCCGCGCTCTGTACCAGGCCTATGTAAACCGTACCCGCCGGCAGGGCAAGACCCTGGCTGAAGGCATAGTACCGGAATCCGTTGATGCTGTCGTAATACATCGGCTTCTGGTTCAGTTCCTGGAAAAGTATGGTCTCCGGGTTCAGATTCGTCCAGACCACCATTTTGAAAAGCTTCAGGCTGACATTGGCATTCATCTGGTTCCAGTGAATGTATAAACCGCGCAGCGTGTCGGCCTGGATCAGGTCAAAACGGTAAGCCAGCTTGCCGTTGGGAGCGTTGTTCAGCAAATAGGCGGCTTCGGCCGAGCCGTCATCGTATGCATAATAATTGCTGAATACCTGGGAATAAATTAACGTATCATTTTGCTTATTGAAATCCTGGTTTGGAGAGGCCACATTATCCAGGAGCGTGAAAGAAGCGAAATCACCCGGAACCGAATCCGGGAAACGGTAAGTCAGCGGGGGATTCGGGTAATTATAGGTCATGACGGAAGAAGCAGGGATCACAATATTGCCATTGCCCGAGGTATTGTACTGGTACTGGAGATTTCCAAACTGATCCCATATACGAAAATTAACCTGGGAGGGAGCGCTGGCCGTGTTAAACAGGTTGAATACCGTCAGGTCATCGGTGGTGCGCATGAGGCCGGACTGCCCGGCCGCACCCAGGGATTTGTAATGTTCATACGGTACTGACGTATAGGTATGTATCAGGGAATGTGCAGGCAACCCGTAACCGATATCATTCACCAGGGTGTCACTCGCAGATAAGGGTTTGCGTAAAATCACATAATCGAGGTGCCAGTTGTCCAGAGACCCGGTGAGGGAGCCGTAGGAACGGAAACGGAATTTGAATCCATCAGTCAGGTACTTGGGGTCGGTAATGGTCAGGAAGAGACGGGTAAATCCAAAATCAAACGTGCCTCCGTCCATGCTCCACTGCCAGTCCCATTGTTGGGCATTGACATCCCAGAACTCCAGTTGGAGGGAGTCGCCATATTCAGGAGTATCTCCAAGACCCCGCCGCTGGTAATAAAAACTTAAGGTAATGTTGTCAGACGGCGTGTAGGGGTTTCCGCCGGGGTCTTTAAAAAGATTGATCGGCTTTGACTCCAGTTTATCCGTTTGCCCGTAAAGGGAAGGCATGGAATTATCGTAGGGATTGCCGGATTTATCAAGTCCGTCAAATGTGGCCATACCCACGGTTGGCGGGTTCACTGAAAAAGTGGCATTCACAAATACATTGCTGTCCACCCACCGGTCAGGGTCGGGGTATATGCCCGGGTATGAAAAATCATCCACAAAGGGAAGAGAGAGGGTGTCTGCCAGGGCCATTCCCTTATGAAGCATACCGGTTGAAGGATGTGCAGCCAGCCAGGCCCTGATGACCTGGTTCTGAACAGGCGGAGTCAGCATTTCTTCCTGCGCCTGTATACCGGACACTGCCAGCAGGGTCATGAATGCAGCCAGGAAAGGAGATCGTAAAAATTTAAGGTTCATGGTTTTCATGTATTTTTAAAACGGCTTCGGATTGGGTCAGGTATATATCAATAGCTTGTCCCTGGCTGATCATGGCGGAATCACCCGCTTCAGGGGATTGCTTGTAAATACGGGCCAGTGTTGAATCCTTTACCGAAGCGTCAAAGATAACCGCTCCGGCATTCAGCATGGAAGCCTTTAATACAAACAAAGCTTCGGATAAGGTCAGGCTGTAAAGTTTCGGCACTCCTGCAATGGTATTGCCCAGACCGTCACCGAGGATGAGGTCGATGCGTGTTCCTTTGGGAATTTCTGTTCCGGCCTTAATTTCCTTCCCGTTGGCCAGTTGACCCAGTACGGCATTCCGGGCCAGGTCGGGTTTATAGGTAATCATACCCACTTTTAAACCGTTTGACTCCAGGATGGCTTCAGCCTGCCGGTAGGAATTATCCACCAGGTTGGGCATTTTAACCAGGGGGGCAACGGTGCGGGTGATACTGACATAAATGGTCCGGCCCTCCTTGACCTTTTCGTTGGGGGTGGGATCCTGTTCAATCACGGTACCGGGAGGATTTTTAAGATCGTAAATGCTGGAATCGGCTATTTTAAACCGGACATGCTTGTTTTCCAGGAAAGCCGCCAGGTTTCCTGCTTTCAGCCCCCGCAGGTCAGGTACGGAAATACTTTCCCCGTGGTTGGTAAAGGAATCCAGCCAGCGGTAAGTAAAAATTACGAGAAGCAGCATAAAGACCAGTGCAGAGAACAGGTTAAACAGGAAAACCCTGGACTTAAAAAACGCGATGAGACTGGACATGACGGGATAGCTGCTGCTTGAATGATTGACTGGTTACTGGTCCGGAATTTAAACTCGGGATTTCAGCT
>CAYWHE010000328.1:0-2525 GCA_964458125.1 uncultured Flavobacteriaceae bacterium
AGGAAAGCAGGCTTGTAATTTATTTTTTCCGGCTGAATTTTCTTTGGAAAAAGAGCGTTTATTCAGCCTGGAAAGTGAATGGCTGAATCTATTTGTTTTGAACCGATTTCAGGCGGGAGATTTCCCTTTTCAATTCTTCAATCTGCTGCTGTTGTTCCTGTATGGCTTTGGTCAGAACCGGGATCATTTCGGAATATTTCATCCCATAGGGATCCCTGATTTCAGGAAGCGGACGGTTCATGGCTTTGGCCCTTTCAAACTGTGCTTCTGTAACGGATGAATGCACAACTGCCTGGGGAATTACTTTTTCAACCTCCTGCGCAATAAAGCCGATATTTTCACCATCACTTTCCGCGGCATCCTTCCATTCATACGCCACCGGTCTCAGCATCATCACCGTATTCAGTCCCAGGTCCAGGTTCCGGATATTTTTCTTCATCCGGGCATCGGAAGTCTGAATGGTGCCATTGGTGGCCCACACAGCCGTCCAGTGATAACCTGAACTTCCCATGCTGGTAACATTATTATAGTTAGGTTCAATGATATTGTTAGTGCCGTCAATAAAAATTCCGCAATTGCTGTTGTTGGTTTGTATCAGCATACCATAGTTTGCCGACCAGATATAAGAATCCGGTCCTCCTGTTGGTCTGAAATTAATGGTTGGAAAACCCGATCCTGCCAATGTGAGATTTCCGATTACATCCAATTTGTCAACCGGGGAAACAGTACCAATTCCAACCTTATTACCGGTCACGGTAACCGTTTCATTGTTGTCAGCATACAAGTGTAAAGAGCTTGTAATTCCGCTTCCGTATCCAATATGCATGTCATTGTCGATGGAAGAAAGGGAGTTCCGCATCACCCTCAGGTTGGCGTATTGATCGGTGGAAGAAAGATCAAGCCCTTCCTGTGCCGGTGTACCTGAAACAACCAGTTTGGCTGTTGTTGGGGTAAATGTACCGATACCCATACTGCCGCTAAATCCAGCACCGCCGTCGGTACGAATATACCCCATTTCAATGCCTGCATTTTTAAACGTGACAAGCCTGTCGGTTAACGAACCTGCCCAGTCAATGGAGACGGTTGGTCCGGAACCCTGGGTCCAGAACTCAGCCGCCGGTCCACCCCATGCCGGGTTATTGCCAATAACGGCGAATGCTTTTCCCGCATGGTTGGTATTCCAGGCTTGCAGCTTGCTGTCATCCAGCCAACCCGAAGTACCTACCATGACCATGGTTCCATCGTCATAGATGCTTCCGTCCACCAATGCGGTTCCATCCCATTTGGGAACCTGGTTAAGGAGCGTACTTCCAACCTCGGGATCCGTTTCGATAGCTGCCGCCGGCGTTTGCCAGGTAGCCAGACCATTGGCATCAGAAGTCAGGACCTTGCCGGCGCCCTGGGAACCATCGGAGACAGCAATACTGCCGGCGACATGCAGTTTTGCCGCAGGAGAAATTGTTCCTATGCCCACATTTCCGCTGTTGGCATTGTAAATATCATTGGCATTGGTGGTCCATTGCCCTGTACCGCCGGCCAGGATGGCATAAGGTACGCTTAGCAACCGGGAAGTACCCATGGAGACATAATTCGTTCCCCCGGCAGGGTCCAGTTCCACCTCCATCCAGGGCGTGACCGAACCCCAGTTGATGGACGAGAAAGTTCCGGTTACCGGTGTTCCGTTTCCAATGTTGAGGGTGAATAACCCGAACTGATTGGTGGTCACTCCTGCATGGGTTTCCTGGTAAAGCAGGAAGCCCCCGTTTCCGTCCGTAATGGATATCTGAAGGCTGATGGTTTGGTTAGCCAGTAAGTTTCCGCCGGCATTCCGGGCCACGGCCTGGTAGTTCATGGCTTGCGGGGTTTGTGCAGGGGAGGTGCTGAAATTAAAAATTCCTAAAAGGAATACTATGGATGTGGTAATTTGCTTTTTCATACTATGGGTTGTTTTTAGGGTTTTGTTTTTATTTAACCAGGTTGATTTTTGACTGGTAATTGGCATTCGGACTGCTGATTTCCAGTAAATAGATACCGTTATCAAACGGCACAAGCGATAACTCCACCGGGGCAAGGAAGGCTCCCGGATGAAAACTCCTTTTTAATACCAGCCTGCCGGTGCCATCGTAAACTGATATCCATGCAGGGGCCGCTGTAACATCGTTCATCAGAACATTCAAACTCCCGCTTGTCGGATTCGGGTAAACCACAAAGGATCCCGTTTGGTGCAACTCCGAAATGCCTACACCAAAATCCCAGGGTTGCTGAAAACCCTGTGTAAGGATGGACGTTCCTCCGGAAAAGGTGTTTACCATGGTCATTTCACCAATGGTAACGGAGAGCATGCCGCTGCCGTTCGCATAGAAAGCACCTGAGGTGCTCACAACCGATCCGCTCAGCGATTGGGCCCGGATATTGTATCCGGCACACAAAAACAGAAAAAGTAATAGTTTTTTTTTCATTGGTTTTCAGGGTTTAGAAATGAAGAGATAATAATGTCATTGTCAATTTACTTAATCAAGGGTATG
>CAYWHE010000329.1:0-2522 GCA_964458125.1 uncultured Flavobacteriaceae bacterium
CAGCATCCTCACCAACAACCATGTCATCGAGGGCGCCGAGCGCATCCTCGTGAAGTTGTCCGACGGGCGCTCCCTGCGTGCGCGTGTGATCGGCACCGACCCTGATACGGATATCGCCCTGCTGAAGGTGGAGACTGATACCCGAAAAAATTTTTTGTCCTCCGAATTTTTTGCCGATATCTTGAAGCCGGATGCTGTTCACGGATACGCCTTTGAGATCTGCTGCTGACCAGTGGTGCAGGTAATCAGGCTTCCTCCATTTCTTCACCGCCCCGGAAGCCTTTCATTAATCCGCGGGAGGAGGTTCGTGCAAAATGAATGATTTCGTCACGTTCGGGAGAAGGCGGAATTTCGGACTCAATCACTTCCAGGGCCTTTTTATATTCGAGCCCGCGTACAAAGAGGATACGGTAAATCTCCTGCACCTCCGCAATTTTTGCATCATTGAATCCCCTTCGTTTCATTCCGATGGAATTCACTCCCAGGTAGGAAAGTGGAAACTTTCCCGCCTTCACATAAGGGGGTACGTCTTTTCCTATGAGGGCTCCACCCTGTATCATCACATGTCCCCCGATATGACAGAACTGGTGTATGGCTGAAAGCCCACCGATAATGGCATAATCATCGATGATGATGTGACCGGCCAAGGTGACCCCGTTGGCCAGAATACAATGGTTGCCCACTGAACAATCATGGGCCACATGCACATAGGCCATCAGCAGCGTATGCGCGCCAACGAGGGTTCTGCCGGCGGCCTTGGTGCCTTTATTGATCGTGACGTATTCACGGATGATGGTATAATCACCGATTTCTGCCGTAGTGACTTCACCTTCATATTTCAGATCCTGCGGAACGGCCGAAATGACGGCGCCAGGAAAAACCTGTACATGATTTCCAATCCGGGCTCCGTCATAGATGACAGCCCCCGAACTGATGCGGCAATGGTCACCAATGACAACATCCGCGTGAATGGAAACAAAAGGATCAACCTGTACCTGGGAGCCTATCCTGGCATCAGGATGAATAACGGAAAGCGGAGAAATCATAGATCAGGTTTTTTTTGCAATTTGGGCCATCATCTCCGCTTCCATCACTACTTTATCTCCGACAAATGCCTGGCCCCTCATGTGACAGATTCCCCGGCGGATCGGGGAAATCAGTTCTAGGCTGAAAATGAGGGTATCTCCCGGCAATACTTTCTGCTTGAAACGTGTATTTTCAATTTTCATAAAATAGGTCCAGTAATTCTCAGGGTCTGGAACGGTACTCAAAACGAGAATGCCCCCTGTCTGCGCCATGGCTTCAATCTGGAGCACTCCGGGCATAATCGGGTTGCCTGGAAAATGGCCCTGGAAAAACCATTCGTTCATGGTCACATTTTTCACTCCCACCACGTGCCGGTCACTGAGTTCGATAATTTTATCCAGCAACAGGAATGGGAAACGGTGTGGCAACATCTTGCTGATCTGGTTGATGTCGTATAAGGATGGTTTGTTCAGATCAAAGGACTGTGTTTTCAGGTGCTGCTTATCCCGTTTGATCAGGGACTTGATTTTTTTGGCAAATTCAATATTCGCAAAATGACCGGGACGGGCCGCCAATACATGGGCCTTTACAGGGGTGCCGATCAATGCAAAATCACCGATGATGTCCAGCAATTTGTGACGGGCAGGCTCATTCTGAAAATGCAATTCCACGTTGTTCAGAAACCCTTTGTACTTAATTTCCATTTTTGGTTTGTTGAACATCACGGCCAGTTCATCCAGCTTTTCCTGGGAAATCTCCCTGTCCACCACCACGATTGCATTATTCACGTCCCCTCCCTTGATGAGGTTGTGTTTGAAAAGCTGCTCAATCTCGTGAAGGAAACAAAAGGTCCTGCACATGGAAATCTCATCCTTAAATTCCGAAATTTTATGCAACTGGGCATGCTGTGTCCCCAGAACCGGAGAATTGTAATCCACCATTACCGTGACCCGGAAATCTTCACTGGGCACCGCCAGCATTTCAATTTTTTTGGCCGGATCCTCAAACGTCAGGTTTTCCTTGAGCTCATAATAAACCCGGTCGGCATCCTGTTCCTGGACGCCGGCACTGGCAAAAGCTTCCATATACAGGCGTGAACTTCCATCCAGGATAGGCACTTCCGGCCCGTCGATTTCCATCAGGATATTGTCTATTTCCATACCCGAGAGGGCCGCCAGGGCATGCTCGGTCGTATGAACTTTTGCCCCGTTCTTGCTTAGTGTAGTTCCCCTGGAAGTGTCGGTTACCAGGTCGCAATCCGCATCAATGACAGGCTGATCCTCCAGGTCGGTTCGCTTGAATTTATATCCGTGATTGACAGGAGCCGGTTTAAAAGTAAGATGTGCTGTTGCACCCGTATGCAGGCCAACACCCGATAGGGTCACCGGGGCTTTTAATGTCCTTTGTTTTTGATTCATACATTCAATCAGGTTGTGGTTTGCCTGAGATCGGAAATCGTTTTTTCCAGTTCCAATATTTTCTTTTCCAGTTCAGGT
>CAYWHE010000330.1:0-2519 GCA_964458125.1 uncultured Flavobacteriaceae bacterium
GCGCAGTTTTCTCCGTTATTTCAGTTAGCTCTCCGAATGACTTCCTGTATTTTTTCTGTTGAATGTTTTTTTTATATTCGGGATCTTGGTATTGAATCTCCTGGCGTATGGCCTTAAGCACAGGCGCCTGGGGCATCCAGCAACCTCCGGCTGCAAAGGATTCACCACCCGGTTGTACCTGCAGGTAAAAACCAGGATTATCCGACTTCCGTCCCCCTTCACAAATGTAGGCGCCCAGGTTGATCTTATAAGGATCTTTATTCTTTGAAAACCGGACGTCCCGGTAAATTCTGAACAGGCAATCACTTGCTGAAAGACCTTTTAATCCGGGATTCAACCTGGCAAATCCGTCAATCAGTTTCTGGATAAATCCGGAATAATCAGCTCTTGCTTCCTGGAAAAGATGACGGTTTTGTTCAAACCATTCCCGGTTGTTATTTTTTTTTAAATCAGACAGAAACCGGAGAGTAGCAGGATTAATCATCGTGAATAACAATCATGTTTAAAATGAGGATTCAAATGTACATTTATCCTGAAACTATTCAAAACCATATTCTTATAGGTGCCTTGCCGCTGCGGCAACAAAATAAAAGGCAAATTCATATGGAAATGCTATTTTTGCTACCTTTCTTAAAAAAAGCTGTAATGCCGGTAAACTTCCAAAGATTATCCATCATTATCCCGTGTTATAATGAAGAAAAAACCGTTCACCTGATTCTTGACAAGGTGAGGGAAGTGGCCCTGGTAAATAATATTTCAAAGGAACTGATCATCGTTAATGATTGCTCCAAGGACGGCACCATTGACGCCATTCAGAGGTATTTTAGCACACATTCTGAAATCGAATACAAACTGTTCAGCCATGAGGTGAACAGGGGAAAAGGAGCTGCCATTCATACCGGCATCAGCAAGGCGACCGGGGATTTCGTCATTATCCAGGATGCCGATCTGGAGTATGATCCCCGGGAATATAATATCCTGATTCAACCGGTGCTGGATGGTTTTGCCGATGTGGTGTTTGGCTCCCGGTTTGCGGGTGGAAATCCTCACCGGATCTTATTTTTCTGGCACTCAATCGGAAATAAATTTCTGACCTTTTTATCCAATATGTTTACCAACCTCAATATTACGGATATGGAAACCTGTTATAAATTATTCCGTAGAGACATTATCCAGAATATGACATTGAAAGAAAGGCGATTTGGTTTTGAACCGGAAGTCACCGCGAAAGTGGCCCGTGTCAAAGGGGCCCGGATTTACGAAGTCGGCATATCTTATTATGGACGGACCTTTGAAGAGGGTAAGAAAATAGGCTGGAAGGACGGCTTCCGCGCCATTTATTGTATCTTAAAATATAACCTGTTTCGATAATAAATGACCAGCCAACCTACATTTGACTTTAAAGAACAAGACCAGGAAGGCCTCGAAACCCTTGATGTAATTTCTTCAGCCGGCCAGCTCAACCGCTGGATGTTTGAAACTATTCGACCCTATTCTTCAGGCAGGGTGCTTGAAATTGGCAGTGGTATCGGTAACATTTCCGCTTTTTACCTGCATGAAGGATTCGATATTACTCTTTCTGATATCCGGGAAAATTATTGTTCCATCCTTCGTCTGAAATTTTCTTCCGAAAAGTCCTTACGGGAAGTGCTGCACCTGGACCTGGTGGCTCCTGATTTTGACACCCGTTATCAGCACATATTAGGCAGCTTTAATACCGTTTTCGCCCTGAATGTGGTGGAACACATACAAGATGATGCGCTGGCCATAAAAAACGCCCGGAAGCTGCTGACGTCCGGCGGCATACTGATCATCCTGGTTCCTGCCTTCTCTATGCTGTATAACCGGCTTGACCATGAACTTTTTCATTACCGGCGATATATGAAGCGCGACCTGAATATGCTTTTTCAAAAACAAAACCTGAGTATCCTGAAGTCCTTTTATTTTAATGCAGCAGGAATAGCCGGATGGTTTGTCTCCGGTAAAATTCAACGGAACAAAACACTGCCCAAAAACCAGGTCAGGCTTTATGATTGGTTTGTTCCGATTTTTAAAATCATTGATAAGTTATTGCTAAACCGGGTGGGACTATCCGTGATTAGCATCGGGATGAAATAATCGTTGACCGGAGTAACCGGAATGCTTTAAAGGGCTCTTACCCTTTCCATTGCCTCCACACCATCGGAATATTTCATCTGCCGACAGTTTCCCCTTCATATGCCCAATCCTTTATACTGATTGTAGCCCCGCGTGTGCAGGAATTTTAAACAACTGCCCTTTGCGATCAGGTCCAGGCCAGCTAAAACCAATTTACCAGGAATCCATTAACTCCGGACCAACCATTTGTATGGACCGGTAAAAACAAAAGGGGCTGTTCCTTGCGGAACAGCCCCTTTTCGTTTTATTCAGATTCTACTTACTGTAAAACCACTTTCAGCACTTTGTTCTCACCCAATTGTGTGATGTGTACCATGTACACGCCTTTGGGCAGGCTGCTGAAGTTGTAATCCACCTGGTTG
>CAYWHE010000331.1:0-2517 GCA_964458125.1 uncultured Flavobacteriaceae bacterium
TGATTTTCCCTGGTTTTACATCATAAGCTTTGGCCACCTCCTTTAAAATATCATCAAAATAATAGGCAATGGAACCGACAAAATGAACGGGCACCTTTTTATAATGACTGATGGCGCAAACATTGGTTTCAAAATACTCATCCATGCCGCGTGTCACGAGTTTCCGGATATAAGGATGCTCGCGCTGGTCGGATAAAAACCGGGCGAAGGAGGCCAGGTAAACATTGGCATTGGGCTGATTGTAGACCCTTTCAACGATCATTTCCCTGGTCAGTTGATATTCATCACGAAACCGGGAATGAAGATCCCCGGGTAGTATGCCATACAGGTAATACGCCAGCAGTTTTTTACCATAATAACTTCCGCTGCCTTCATCACCAAGAATATACCCCAGGCCGTGAGCGCCTTCCTCTACTTCTTTGCCGTCAAAATAACAGATGTTGGAACCGGTACCGATGATACAGGCGATTCCAGGTTCGTCTCCGCATGTGGCCAGGGCTGCCGCTTTCATGTCGTGTTCAACGGTAACCTCGGCTCCGGTGAAAAATTTTTGCAGGGCAACCTGTATGATTTTATTTCGCTGGGGACTGCTGCAGCCGGCTCCGAAAAACCGGACTTCTGATACTTTATCCTTTACGGCATAAAGGCCCTGGTCGGACTGAAGTGCATCCAGAACATTTTTTTCCTGATGAAAAAACGGGTTGAATCCAATGGTGTTGTATTCGGCAACCAGTGAGCCCTTGTCGGCCAAAACCCAGTCGGCCTTGGTCGATCCGCTGTCTGCAACTAATATCATGAATATTCAGATTTGAAATGCAAAGCTAAAAATTGATACGGAATTGCCGTTATGGTTGACTTCCTTTTACCGGTTACATTTTAAAGGAGAACATCCGAAAAAAAAAGGTTCCGGCAAATTGCAGGAACCTTTTTTTATTCAATTCGACTTGACTTTTACAAGGACAAAGTCCGAAGTGAAAGTCCTAGTCGAATGAATCCCGGTCGCGAAGCGAATCGGGAGGGGTTCCATACCCCGCTGCCTGCAGCGGAATCGGGGTTCAATTCGACTTGACTTTTACAAGGACAAAGTCCGAATTGAAAGTCCTAGTCGAATGAATCCCGGTCGCGAAGCGAATCGGGAGGGGTCCAGGGTTTGCCCTGGGGTACATACCCATTATTGACTGAACAGAAAATCAGGCGTTCATCGAAATGATAAATTCTTCATTCGATTTTGTTCCGCGCATGCGTTCGAGAAGAAATTCCATGGCTTCCATGGGGTTCATATCAGCCAGGTGGTTCCTTAGAATCCACATCTTTTGAAGCATTTCCCGGTCAAGGAGCAAATCTTCCCTGCGGGTACTGGATGCCACCAGGTCAATAGCCGGGTAAACACGTTTATTAGACAACTTACGGTCCAGCTGCAATTCCATGTTGCCCGTTCCTTTAAACTCTTCGAAAATCACCTCATCCATTTTTGAACCGGTGTCGATCAGGGCTGTTGCAAGGATGGTGAGAGAACCGCCCTTTTCAATTTTTCGTGCGGATCCGAAAAACCGCTTTGGCTTATGAAGAGCATTGGCATCCACACCTCCGGATAGTACTTTTCCGGAAGCTGGAGCCACGGTATTGTATGCGCGGGCCAGGCGTGTAATGGAGTCGAGCAGGATGACGACATCGTGTCCGCATTCCACCAGGCGTTTGGCCTTTTCAAGAACGATATTGGCAATTTTCACGTGACGCTCTGCAGGCTCATCAAAGGTAGAGGAAACGACCTCAGCCTTTACGCTGCGGGCCATATCGGTAACCTCTTCCGGGCGTTCATCAATCAGCAGGATAATCAGGTAGACTTCAGGATGATTGGTGGCAATGGCATTAGCGACTTCTTTAAGTAAAACGGTCTTGCCGGTTTTGGGCTGGGCTACAATCAGGCCACGTTGACCTTTTCCAATGGGTGTAAACATATCCATGACACGGGCAGAATTGGAAGTATGGTCTCCGGCCAGGTTGAATTTTTCATAGGGAAACAAAGGTGTCAGAAAATCAAACGGAACGCGGTCGCGAACCACGGCAGGTTCCTGTCCGTTGATCAGATCAACACGTGTCAGGGGGAAATATTTTTCACCTTCACGGGGAGGCCGGACGCAGCCCCGTACGGTATCGCCGGTTTTCAGACCGAATAATTTAACCTGTGACTGGGATACGTATATATCATCCGGTGAAGCCAGGTAATTATAGTCGGAAGAACGAAGGAATCCAAATCCGTCCGGCATCATTTCCAGAACGCCTTCCGCTACAATAATGCCGTTGAAATCATATTGAACGGGGGGCTCAACCGGCTTGCGGGGCTGCACGGTTGTGGGGGTATAGCCCGAAGCAGGAAATTCCATTCTCGGACGCTCGTTATTAAAAGTCATCCTGGGTTCTGAAGGCAGGCTGGGCATATCGTTGGTGCCGGACTCAAGAACGGGAATTTCCGTGAAGGAGGTGTCCTGCCTCGAATAAGTGATTTCAACGGCATTA
>CAYWHE010000332.1:0-2516 GCA_964458125.1 uncultured Flavobacteriaceae bacterium
ATAAACGCAGACAATTCACATTGTACCGGATGATCTCCGAAGCGCTTCCGGATTTTTAGTTCCAGCTCTCCGGCCAGCCGGGGCAAAGCCGTCGGATCCTTTTCCGACACTACCGAGGCCAGCGCATGCTGCAATAAAAACCCCCTGACCAGTTCAGACGGTTCAGATGCCCGTGCATGCACGCGGACATGCTCCACCTTGGCACCGCTGAAACCAGCTTCCTGCAAATATTGCTTTAATCCTTCGACTTCATACATGGAAAACGGAATCAGGAAGCGGGAGGGATCTTCATCCTGGAAAAAAGGCAGCAGGCATTCATCCCAGATCAATTTTAACAGCGGGCTGTTTTCCGTTTTATCCCAGGTGCTGAACAGGAAAGTTCCTCCCGCTTTTAACACCCGGAACACTTCCCGGAATCCCTTTGCCCGGTCAGGTAAAAACATCATTCCATACTGGCAAACCGCCAGATCGAACCTATTGCCCGGAAAGGGAAGTTCCATGATGTCGCAAAGTGAAAAAGAAATGTTGGGATGTTTTATTTTTTCCATGGCCAGATCCAGCATATCCGGGCTGATGTCGGTGGCGTGAAGCGTTGAACGTCCGGTTAAATACCTGGCCAGATGCCTGGTCAGCCGGCCGCTGCCGCAGGCAAGCTCCAGAATTTGTTTCGCAGGCAGGGCCGCTACCCGTCTGGCCATTTCAATCGCAGAAGGTTCAAACATAAATGGCCCGAGATATTGTTCATAACTCCGCGCCGCTTCACCGCTGAACCGAAAGGCAGGTTTATCCGTCATGAACTTGTTGCATTTGAATTGTGGCAGATGCAAAAATAGAAATTGAATCCTAACGGTGACGTCATACTCCGGTAAAATCATCCTCCTTCTCTTTTTCATTTCGCCGGTTAAAATATGCCGTCCTGTTTTCTTTTTTAACTTCTGTTTCAGATGCCGGTCCCGCTATTTAAACGCATACACCGGAACAGATCCGGCACAAAAATCTTATTTTATGTACTTTTGATCGCCTGCCCCATTCTTTGTCATGAAAAAAAAACATCCCCGTTCACACTTCACAGCAGGTTGTTGCCTGCTGATCCTGTTGCTGCCCGGAATATTTTTTAACCAAAAGGTCTTTGCTGCTCAGTCGGAAATTGACTCCCTGAAAAAAGCCCTGGTACAAACCGGTCACGACACCAGCCGTCTTTGCCTGCTCAATGCCCTGGTGGAGAAGATCACGACTGACACGGTCTGGCCCTTGTACAACGATGAAATGGGGCGCCTGTCGCTTTCCCTGCTTCAATCCGATAATCCGCTTATCATACAAACAGCCAACCGGTATCTCGCGGCTTATTATAACAACCTCGGCTATCTGCAGCAGGACATCGGCAATAACGTGCTGGCACTGGCGCATTATTTCTCCAGTCTGCGGTTATACGAGTCGATCCAAGATCAATATGGCATAGCCAACACCCTCAGTAATATCGGAACCGTTTTCCAGGACCAGGATGATCATACCACAGCCTTGCAGCATTACCATCGCAGTTTTGAAATCATGCAACAGATCCGCGATACGTTTGGAATGGCCTTGGCCCTGAATAATATGGGATCGGAATACAACATCCTGCACAACCTGCCCGAAGCCATTTCCTGTTTTGAACGGAGCCTGGACATGCGCAGGAAGATAGATGACCGGGAAGGACTTGGAATCACGCTGACCAACCTCGGTGGCGTATATGACAAGATGGGCGATGATCAGCGTGCGCTGGATTATTACCGTCAAAGTGTGGTCGTACAGCAGGAAAGCGGTGATCTGATCGGTCTCGGGTTTTCGGAAATTAATTTCGGAAACGTGTTTCTCAGACAGAAAAATTTCCGTGCGGCCGAGGCCTCCTTCCTGAAAGCCTACGACACGGCCGGGAAAACCGGTCATGCTTCCCTCATGCTGGGAGCTGCCAACTGGCTGAGCAAACTCTATGCAGCCTGGGGAAAATACCGCCCGGCTTATGACATGCAGGTGTTGTATAAACAAATGACCGACAGCATCCGCAACGATGAAACCCGGCGGCAGACCCTGAAAAAGCAGATTCAGTATGATTATGAAAAGAAAGAAACCTTGCTGAAAGCCGAACAGGAAAAAAAGGACGTGCTGGCAAAAGAAGAAATCGCCCGTCAGAAAATCATCCGGAATTCCACGGCAGGCGCAGCACTCACCCTGATCATTTCTTCGATTTTTGTTTTCGTTTTTTACAGGCGCAGGAAGGAAGCCGAAATGGAACATAAACTCACCGACTCACGCATGAGGGCCATCAATTCCCAGATGAACCCCCATTTTATATTTAACTGCATGCACAGCATTCAGGCCCTGGTGGCCAGGCAGGATTTCATGGGTGCCGATAACTGCCTGGTTCGTTTTGCCAAACTGATCCGGAGAGTGCTGGATCATTCCACGCAAAAAGAAATCACCCTGGAGGAAGATATGGAGACCCTGAACGATTACGTGGAATTGGAAAAAATGCGCCT
>CAYWHE010000333.1:0-2510 GCA_964458125.1 uncultured Flavobacteriaceae bacterium
GGTGAGAGGATTCGAACCTCCGGCCTCCACGTCCCGAACGTGGCGCGCTAACCGGGCTGCGCTACACCCCGAAAAAATTGATTATAAATAGGATAGAACGAAATTCCCAAAAAAGAGAGACCAAAAATACGGAATCTATGCCAATAATTTGGTGTTGCATTACTTATTAAAATAATTGTACTTTTGTAAAAGCAGCCTCATGACGTGATGGGGCAGTCTTGCTTACCTTAAACCGAATAAAAACTTTTAATACACGCTTTCATGAACCAGGAAATGGAGCAGGATGATTCCATCCGCCCCGGACAAAACCAGGATGTCCCCAGTGCATCTTCGGGGGATACGAGCATGCCTCCGGCAGTGGATGATCAGGCAGGACATTTACCGGAAACAGAACCGGTTGATCATCCGGAAACGATAGCTGTAACGGAAATAGAGGAGGAGCCTGGAATGGAGGTGTCCATTGTGGATAAGCCGGAGCAGCTGGAGGTGAAACCTGCTTCTGAGCCGGTTGCTGATACTGAAGTCAATACCGATACAACGGTCCCTGTGGAATTGATCGGGGATACTCATGAAGAAAGCGAAGAGTTGCATGAGGTGGAACCGGTTGAAAATTACCTGGTGTATACCAAGGAGGAACTGGTCAGGCTTCTCGATGAACTTTTAAAGGAACCTGAGATCAGCGCCGTTCGGAATAAAGTGGCTGCCATTAAACATGCTTTTCAGACCCTTCTGGCCCAGGAGAGGAATGTGGTTATTGCTGCGGAACACGAAGAAAGTTCTGAAAAAGGTGAACAGGAAAAGCATGAAGATCCGCTGGCGGATAAGTTTTTTAACCTGATTAAAAAGTTTAACCGCAAGCGGATTGAGTTGCGTGAGAAACTGGAGCAGGAAAAGAATGAAAACCTGAAAGCCAAGTCGGATATCCTTGTTCAGTTGAAGAACCTGATTCAGTACGAGGAAAACATGCAGAAGGCCTTCAACCAGTTTCACGAATTGCAGGCGAAGTGGAGGTCAATCGGGCCCACACCCCAGCAAAGTGTAAACGATCTTTGGCTGACCTATAAATTGTATGTCGATAAGTTTTATGAGCTCATACGGATCAACAAGGAGTTACAGGACCTTGACTATAAGAAAAACCTCGCAGCCAAAATAAAGATTTGTGAGCGGGCGGAAGAACTCATACTGGAGCCTTCCATTAATAAAGCGCTGAATCACATGCAGAGCCTGCAGAATCAGTTCCGTGAAACTGGTCCGGTACCCCGGGAGAACAAAAATGAAATCTGGGAGCGTTTCAAATCGGCCAGCGATAAGGTTTTCGAACGCAAGCAGCAGTACCTGGGCGAACAGAAGGAAAAATATGATAAGAACCTGTCCGAAAAAAGCGCTTTGTGCGTCCGTGCAGAGGAACTCAGCCAGGGGAACTGGCATAAAAGCAGTGAATGGCAGGAAAAAATAAAAGAGTTGCTTGAACTGCAGGCCGGCTGGAAAAAGGCGGGATTTGCAGGGAAGGAAGACAACGATAAAATCTGGCAACGCTTTAAAGCCGCATTTGATATCTTTTTCCAGAAGAAGAAGGAATACTATGCAAAGGCGAAGGAGCTCCACAACACCAATCTTCAGAAAAAAACGGAGTTGTGCATTCATGCCGAGGCCCTGATGAACAGCACCGACTGGAAGTCCACCACCAATGAACTGAAACGCCTGCAGGCGGACTGGAAAACAATCGGACATGCCGGTGAATTCCAGGAGCGGAAAATTTTCAATCGGTTCCGGAAGGCCTGTGATACTTTCTTCGAAAATAAATCAAAACATTTTGCCTCACAGGATCAGACACAGGAAGAAAATTATCAGAAAAAAATTCAGCTGGTTGAGCAGATTGAATCGTTCAGTCCCGGTGATAACCAGGTGGAAAATATTGAAAACCTGAAGGATTTTCAGCGCACCTGGATGGATTTGGGCCTCGTACCCATGGCCAAAAAGGAAGAGATCAATGCACGCTATAAAAAAGCGATTGACCAGCAGTTTAACAACCTGCGAATCGATGATACCGAACGTTCCCGCATGCGCTATTCCCAGAAGCTCGAAAACTTTAAATCGAAGCCAGGTGGCGGACGGGAGAAAATGGATGATGAAAAGCGGTTCCTGATAAATAAAATCAGCACGTTGAAAAATGATGTGTCGCTCTGGGAGAATAACATTGGCTTTTTTGCAAAATCAAAAAATGCCGATGCCCTGAAGAAAGAGTTTGAAGAGAAGATCAGCAAGGCCAAGGAGGAAATCAAATCACTCCACGAGAAAATGGAACTGATAAAAAAATCATGAGCCTGTTTGTTGAAAACTCTGTTCATAACATTTCGAAATAAATCCCCCCGAATTTAAGATCAGGTGTACATTTGCATCGAAAGTTTTTAAGGTTTTACATTAACACGGTTTTTAAGGAAAGAGCCCTTTGGTTTACCAAAGGGCTCTTTTTATGTGCCTGATTTTTTTACTTTCCCGGTGATGACTAG
>CAYWHE010000334.1:0-2500 GCA_964458125.1 uncultured Flavobacteriaceae bacterium
TTTGATTGATTTCAATTATACCCACGAACCGGTGGAAGGTGAATTTCCATTTCCGTTGATGCCGCTAATCAGGTACTGCTGACAGGTATTTTTTCGGGTACCCAGGATTTTGATCCGGGTGCTGGAATCGCCAGCCTTACCGGTGCAGGAAGCACAGATATTTTCCTTGCCCGGTACAATGCAACCGGTAATTATGTATTTGGTAAATGCATCGGTGGAACGCAGAATGATTACGTCACTTCCATTGCACTGGATGCCGGTGGAAATATTTACCTGACTGGATGGTTTGATTTCACTTCCGATTTTGATCCTGGAGTTTCCACTGTGAACCTGACCAGCAATGGATTTATGGATATATTTTTTGCAAAGTATGATGCATCCGGAAATTTCAGCTATGCCAGGAGTATGGGTGGAAGCGGATCAGATTTAGCCTGGGGGTTGGCCGCCGATGCGGCGGGAAATGTATACCTGGCGGGTAGTTACAGTAATTCCATGGATTTTAATCCGGGGGCCGGAACGGCTTTCCGGGCTGCCCAAAACGCGTCAGACATTTTTATCACCAGATTTGATGGCCTTGCACCACTTCCTGTGGAATGGCTGTCCTTCACTGCCGAGGCTGTGGATCAGAAACACGTAGCCTGTTCCTGGACGACAGCAACTGAAACAAATAATGATCATTTCACTGTTCTGCGCAGCCATGACGGAGTTCATTTTGATGTTATTGGTACAGTGTCCGGCAGCGGAAATTCAAAACAGACGAAATCGTATTCATTTACGGATGCCGAGCCTTTCCTTGGAACTTCTTATTACCGCATTCAGCAAACCGATTTTAACGGCAATAAAACCGCATCAAAAATAATTCCCGTGCAGGTTAAAGTCGAAAGACCGGAACTGCATATATTTCCAAATCCATCCAACGGAAGGTTTACCATCCAAACCGGTCAGCAAGATGAGGGCGATATTAAGCTGAAACTGACCGATATGACCGGGAAGACGATCTGGCAGGAGGTGGTTACCGGAAGTTATGGACTTTATTCCATAAGGCTGACGGATTATATTGCAGGAATATACCAGTTGGAATGTATACAAAAGGATGCAAGTCATAGCTGCAAAATCAGCCTGTTTCCCTGAGCAATTATGTTCACGGCCGTACTATACCGGGATGAAGCCATGTTAAAAACCTCCATATCAGAATTGTTTATATTAAATAAAAATATATCTTTCATGGTCTCACTTTCCTCTAGATTTCAATATCGAAATAGGTGGTCTAAAACCGGAATAGTTGAACAGGAAGTTGTTTTTCAGATTTGATTCCTGCTTCTAAAACATAAATCAGTTATTTATAGATTTATTACCAACCCTTAAATCAAAAAAAAATGAAAGGACAAGTTATTTTTATGGCCGTGTTAGCGCAAAGCATAGTGGTTATCAGCAATAGTTATGGTCAGCAATGGTCAACCAGCGGTAACAACATATACAATGCAAACACTGGAAATGTGGGAGTCGGAACGACCTCTCCATCCTCTAAGTTCCAGGTGTTAGGCGAATCCCGGATGGGTTCATCCGGGAATTATGTCAAGATTAATTCCACCGGATCTCTTTCTTTTACCGGAAACGCAAACCTGGTTATTGGCGATAACAAATATGCATTCAAGCATTCGGGAGGAGGGAGCCGTTCGCTCTATATAAACAAAGCCGCTTCCCGATTTGAATTCCGGGATTCCTCAGGAAATGATCTGATGCATGTGGATTATTATAGCGGGGATGGCTATATTCTTGGTAACCTGGGTCTGGGAACCAGTACCCCACAGGGCAAGGTGGAAATCAAACATAACAGTTCCGGTTCCTCCCCACAGTTAACCCTGAATGAAGATGCCGCCGATTATGCGAGAATTAATTTTAAAAATAATTCAGGAAATTCTTATTGGGCTATAGGCGCACTAAATCATGCCACTCAGTCTAGCGAACGTTTTTCGGTTTTCAATTCAAAGTCCGGGTCGGATGTACTTACAATCACCGGGACCGGCAATATGGGTGTTGGAACCAGCAATCCGGTTGCACGTCTGGAAGTCAGACATAACAGCAGTGGTTCTTCACCTCATTTCACCCTGGATGAAAATGATGCCGATTATGCCCGGATTAATATGAAAAATAATTCAGGCTCATCCTACTGGTCCATTGGCGCATTGAATCACGCTAACCAGGGCAACGAACGTTTTTCCATTTATAATTCAAAAGCAGGATCCGATCTTTTGGTATTAACGGGTAACGGCAACCTGGGTGTTGGTATCGCTTCTCCGGTATACAAGGCGGATATTGCGGGTAGTCTACACGTCACCAATGATCTGGTGGCCGACCAGTCCATCAGTGGATCATCCCTGAAATGCAACAATGGAAGTATGGGTATTCACAAGGATATTGGACTTACCTTTAAAGAATACAATTTCAGCATCAATGGCAGCAATGCATTAGGTATGGATTATACCAATTTTACGAATCC
>CAYWHE010000335.1:0-2476 GCA_964458125.1 uncultured Flavobacteriaceae bacterium
CATTTGCAGACGGATTAATCAGATCTGTATTTTCAACCGGATTTTCCGGATGGATGAGCTCTTCGGGTGAAACAACCTTCATATCCTCTTCATCCACCTTGGTTACAGAGGCAATCTGATCATCCTCATTCAACCGGATGAGCCGAACACCCTGGGTGGCCCGGCCCATTACCCTAAGGTCGGAAACCGGCATCCTGATTGTAATTCCGGATTGATTGATGATCATCAGGTCATCGGTTTCGGTGACCGATTTAATGGCGATAAGCTTTCCGGTCTTTTCCGTCAGGTTCAGGGTTTTGACTCCCTTCCCACCCCTGTTTGTAACCCGGTAATCTTCCAAATCGGAACGTTTTCCAAACCCATGTTGGGAGACAACGAGGATAGTTTCCTTCGGATCTTTCACGCAAACCATACCGATGACTTCGTCATCGGGAATTTCCTCGCTCAGGGTAATACCCCTGACGCCTATTGAATTTCTGCCTACCGGTCGCACTGTTTGTTCATTAAACCGAATGGCCCTGCCGGAACTGTTGGCCAGCAAAATTTCATTTTTACCATCGGTCAGACGCGCTTCAATTAACTGGTCTCCGTCATTGATATTGATGGCATTGATACCGTTTTGCCTTACCCTGGAATATGCTTCCAGGGTGGTTTTCTTTATGATTCCATGCTTGGTACACATGACGATGAAATGATTGTTGATGTATTCTTCATCTTCCAGGTCCTTGACGTTAATAAATGCCTTGACTTTATCGTCCTGCGGAATGTTGATCAGGTTCTGAATGGCTCTGCCCTTACTGGTCTTGGTTCCCTCCGGTATCTCAAATGCCCGAAGCCAGAAACATTTTCCCTTTTCAGTGAACAGCAGGATATAATTGTGGTTGGTGGCAACGAACAGGTGTTCAACAAAATCTTCGTCTCTTGTTGCGCTGCCGATCTGACCCTTCCCGCCCCTGCCCTGGGTTCGGTATTCGGTCAGGGGTGTGCGCTTGATGTAACCCAGGTGGGAAATGGTGATGACCACCGCTTCATCGGCAATCATATCCTCGAGTGATATGTCCTCGCTGGCATAGATAATCTCCGTCCTGCGCTTATCGCCATATTTATCTTTTAACTCTTTCATTTCATCCTTCAGGATATCCATCCGGAGAGTTTCATTTCCCAGCACATCACGGTAATACTCAATCAAACGCATTAACTCGGCATATTCCGCTTTGATTTTATCCCTTTCCAGTCCTGTCAGGCGCTGTAAACGCATATCCAGAATGGCACGGGCCTGTATTTCTGTTAATCCAAATCGCTCCATCAGACCTGTTCTGGCTTCATCCGGAGTTTGGGAAGCCCTGATCAGCGCAATCACTTCATCGAGGTGATCCAGTGCAATCAAAAGCCCTTCCAGGATATGGGCCCGCTTTTCAGCCTCGGCCAGTTCAAATTTGGTTTTTCTGATGAGTACCTCATGCCGGTGATCGACCCAATGGCTAATCAGGTCGCGCAGATTGAGCATCATGGGCCTGCCGTGCACCAGGGCAATATTGTTCACACTGAATGAGGACTGCAAAGACGTGTATTTGAATAGGTTGTTCAATACCACGTTAGCCATGGAATCCCGCTTAATTTCATACACAATCCGCATTCCGTCACGGTCAGATTCATCCCGGATATCGGAAATGCCTTCTATCTTTTTTTCATTGATGAGGTCAGCCGTTTTTTTAATCATTTCCGCTTTGTTCACCTGGTAGGGTATTTCGGTGACGATAATGCGTTCCCGGCCCCCGTCAAGCGTTTCAATTGTAGTGCGTGCCCTCACCACAACCCGTCCCCTGCCCGTTGCATAGGATTCCTTCACACCAGAATAACCGTAAATAATCCCTCCGGTAGGAAAATCAGGCGCTTTTACAAAACGGGTCAACTCCTCCGCCGTAAGATTTTTATTTTCAATAAAGGCAATGGTAGCCTCCAGGACTTCTGAAATATTATGAGGCGCCATATTGGTCGCCATGCCAACAGCAATGCCTGACGCGCCGTTAATCAACAGGTTTGGAATACGGGAAGGAAGAACGGTCGGTTCCTGGAGCGTGTCGTCAAAATTGAGTGAAAAATCAACGGTCTCCTTTTCAATATCAGCCACCATTTCCTCCGCAATTTTTTTCATGCGCGCTTCCGTATATCTCATGGCTGCGGGACTGTCTCCGTCCACGGAACCAAAGTTACCCTGGCCATCTACCAGCGGGTAACGCAAAGACCAGTCCTGGGCCATCCTGACCATGGTATCATACACGGATGTATCGCCATGCGGATGATATTTACCCAATACCTCACCCACAATCCTGGCCGACTTCTTATAAGGCCGGTTGGATAATACGCCCAGTTCCAGCATACCATATAAAACCCTGCGGTGTACGGGTTTCAATCCATCGCGTACATCGGGCAATGCACGTGAAACAATTACCGACATCGAATAATCGATGTAGGC
>CAYWHE010000336.1:0-2434 GCA_964458125.1 uncultured Flavobacteriaceae bacterium
TAGTCGAATGAATCCCGTCTCGCCTCAGGCGAGACGGGATCGGTTCAACACCCCGCTGCTTGCAGCGGAATCGGGATCCAGGGCTTGCCCAGGGGTTCATTCCCTTAATTCCTGTTCAACCACCGGGTTCGGAAAAGCAAGGCCTTCCTGCCGGGATCTGTCTTTGGGCTGTTTTTGAATTAGCTGCGGGTATTGGCCCGGGTTGAATTAAAAGTTACTTTTGGGGTCTTATGAATGTAGCCAGGCATATACCCAATGCGATAACCAGTATGAACCTGTTATGCGGTTGCCTTGCTGTGGTATTCATCAGCCGGAACAACCTCGCATCGGCCTCCTGGTTTGTAATGGCTGCCACGATGCTGGATTTCCTGGACGGATATGCGGCCCGTTTGCTGAAGGCCTATTCTCCACTGGGAGTGCAGCTGGATTCATTGGCCGATATGGTCACTTTTGGACTGGTTCCAGGTTTTATGATACATAAAATTCTGGATAATTCAACAGACCTCTTCCTCCTTCAGAATCCCTGGCTGACTTACCTGCCTTTCCTGGTTACGGTTTTCTCTGCACTTCGACTGGCTAAATTCAATGTTGATGAAAGGCAATCGGAAGAATTTATCGGTTTGCCAACCCCGGCCTGTACCCTGTTCATCGTTTCCATTCCCTTAATCCAGGAACACGGATTCGGGCTGATTCAGGTTTTCCTGGCATCACCCACATTTTTACTGGTGGTTTCAATACTATTGTCCTTCCTGCTGGTTGCAGAAATCCCCATGTTTTCACTGAAGTTTAAAACCTTTAAATGGGAGGGAAACCAGATCCGTTACCTTTTTCTGCTCATCAGCCTGTTGCTTGTATTATTGCTTGGCTTTCTTGCTGTTCCCGTCATTATCACCATATATATCTGGTGGTCCGTTATGCAAAAACTATTTTCCTTCAGACGAAAATAATTTTTTTCTGCCGGTTACAGCGCCTATCTTTGTGCGGTTACCGATATCAAAAAGCAAATGAAATTTTCTGCCAGTATTACCATTATGCCTCTTAAAGCCTTGTTGGATCCCCAGGGAAAGGCGGTTACCATGAGTATGAAAAACCTGCAACTTCCAGAAATTGACAATGTCAGGATTGGTAAACACATTACACTGGATGTGGAGGCCGGCAGCCATGAAGAGGCAAAAAGCAAGGTAGATTCGGCCTGTCAGAAACTGCTGGCCAATCCGATCATGGAGAGTTATAATTTTTCTTTGCAGGAAGCCTGATCAGCCTCTGGGTGGGTATTCAGGACCAGGACGGGACGCCAGCTTAAATAGAAGGCACATTTTTCGCCTGTTTCTTCATCCAATCGGTCGTGACGGATCCCGGTCTTTCAATCGGCGTATTCAATGCACGGTCCCATAGCAGGGAGGTCAGCACACCAATGGCTCTTGAAACACCGAACAGAACAGTATAAAAGTCGTACTCAACCAGTCCGTAATGAATTAATAGCACTCCGGAATGCGCATCTACGTTTGGCCATGGATTTTTGATTTTACCGGTTGATTTCAGGATTTCCGGCACTACCTGGTAAAGGGTTTCAACGATTCGGAACAGTTCATCATCAGGCATGAACGTTTTGGCAAATTCATTCTGTGCCACAAAACGGGGATCGGTTTTACGTAAAACAGCATGACCGTAACCCGGAATTACTTTTCCTTCTTCCAGCGTTTTATGCACGTATTCGATAATCTGTTCCCGGCTGGGCATGCCTCCGCCGTAATATTTACGAAGGTCGAGTATCCAGCGCACCACCTCCTGGTTGGCCAGACCATGAAGCGGACCTGCAAGTCCATTCATACCAGCTGACAGGGAAAAATAGGCATCACTTAACGCAGACCCGACCAGGTGTGTGGCGTGAGCGGAAACGTTTCCTCCCTCATGATCGACATGCAGGGTGAGGTATAAACGCATCAGTTTGTAAAATTCAGGCTCATCAAATCCAAGCATATGGGCAAAATTAGCTGCCCAATCCAGTTTCGGATCCGGTTCAATGTGAATATTGTTTTTATAAACCCTGCGGTAAATATAAGATGCAACACGTGGAAGCCGGGAAATGAGATTCATGACATCCTCATACATGGGGTCCCAGTAATTTTTTTTGCTGATACCTTTCCGGTATGCGGCAGAAAAAACCGATTCGGTCTGGAGGGCCAGAATGGCCATGCTGAACTGGGTCATGGGATGCGTGGTCAGCGGCATTTTGTCCAGCATATCGAACACATGTTTGGGAACATTGCTTCTGCGTGCCCAGTTGTTGCTGACTTCCCGGACATCCTCATCGTTCGGAAGCCTGCCCATCAGCATCAGGTAAAAAATACCTTCAGGCAATGGCTCATTACCACCGGGTGCTTTCGGAAGTTTTTCCCGCAATTCCGGAATGCTGTAACCGCGAAAACGGATC
>CAYWHE010000337.1:0-2433 GCA_964458125.1 uncultured Flavobacteriaceae bacterium
AACGGCATCCGGAGCGCAGTTCTGATCGTAATTGCCTGTGGCATCCAGGGTGATGGCAACGCCCGGGCAGATTGGGGTCGTGCTGCTGGTGGTTATATCCACGGAAACCGGAGGATATACCTCCACATCAATACTGGCGGTGGTGGTGGCCGTTGTACCGCAGGTATTGGTCACCGAAACCGTATAGGTGACTTTTTCCGGCGTACAGGGATTCTGATTATAGCCGGGAATGTCGGTTACATAGGCGTTGTTAATGCTGTTGGGCAAAGGATCCTGGCTTTGTGAAGAGTTCCAGTAATCCACCGACTGGGTGGATTCAAGCGGTGTAATCAGGTTAATCGCTAACTCTTCTCCATAACAGATACGGGTTGCTGAGGCTGCCAATTCAAGCTTTTGGAGATTGCATCGATAAATTCGAATGATGCTGTACGGGGGAAGACTTACCGGGAAATGACCTAACGGAGATATGGCCTGGGTAATGGTATTTGACAGGGGCGGCAGTGATGAAGGGGGATTGCCAATGGTTGTATTTCCATAGATATCCATACATTCAATATAACTCCCGTTATTGCCAAGAATAAAATGACCGGGATTTCCATAGGTGATGTCATAATTGGTCCAGGGGCCACCCGGAATACTATATAACGGTATCGTGATGGTCTGATCCGATACATTTATCATGACCAGTTGATTTTTAGCGGTTGAAGAAGGAGCGCTTTCATCGCTGAAATACCAGCCATATAAACCGTGAAAATACACCGTATTTCCATTCAAAGAAGAGGTGTTAATAACAGGATTGTTTGAACCAAAAAGAATCTGATCGGCAGCGATTGCCCCCTGCATGGCTTTACCCACATGTTTCATGGCATGCCCCAGAGCGGAATATTCATCTGCATAGGAATGTTGATAATTTGGATCCGCCGGATCGTTGAAAATAAATTTGTGACGGGTTTCCTCCTCGTCACCTTCATGGAGGAAAGCGTCTTCATCCACAAAAATACTTCCCCAGATGCAATTGCTCCAGGCGGTAAATTCATTCACCAGGGTAATCTGTTCGTTTTCGAGGTATAGCATGGTTTGCATAGCGGTGAACAAACCCGATGCCCAGGAGCCATGAACCTTAAATTCCTGTTCATCCATACCGTATTCGGTCAGCCAGATTTTAAAGCGCCCTGACCATAAATTCTCAATCTGAGCCATTTCTTCATCAAAGAGGCAGGTTGTATTGTTGGTTGATTGTGTGATGCTTCGGTAAGGAGTGCTGAACAATTTTCCATAATCCGGATAAGGATCCGTTTCAGGAGGATCTATCGGCGGAGCAATCTGATGAATATACTGATGAATGATCAGGGCATCCGGTCCGGGAGGCCCGCTTTGTTCGAGGTCTTTGAGCCGGTTTATCAGCAATTCATTCCAGGTATCCCTTCTTGGATCGCCGGCATAATTGGCCACGCAAACACCAACCTGTACGTCTTCTCCCATGACATCCTTGATCCGGCGCGTCCATTGGTATGTTTTCTCTGCATATTCCTTTCCGGTAGGAAAGGCAAGCGCATTCTGACCGTGGTTGGGAAGATAAAGCTCGGTGCCTAGTTCCACAAACCTCACCGGTATGTTCAGCCTTCTGGCTTCTATCAGGAGGGCAAGTTGATAATCAATATCGGAGGATGAAATATTGATCTCAAAAAGAGGTACAGCGCCGGTGTAGTCAAGGGCGTTCTTAAAGGTCTGCAGGCGCACATCAAAAGAAGCATATGTTGGATCAAATAATTTGGTGTATTCAAAGTAATCATCCCGGAGAAATTGATTGTATTTCAGCAGGTGCTCATCGCTGAAAAAGCAGGCGTTTTTCCAGTCGAAGTAATTTCCCGGCCCACCCGCATTAAATCTTATTACGGAAGGATAAAGTCCCTGAAAATTCTTTATCAGTATATCATTCGGACCATTTGAATTCTGAAACCGCCAGTCATGTCCGGCATTGCGGAAAACATTTTTACCGTTAATGCCATAAAAATGATCAAGGGTCCTGGGTGTGCCGGTCAGGGAAGCGCTGACTACCAGGTAAGGATAGCCTATAGCGATGATGTATTGCTGTAATGTGGCCTTTGAAGCGGTTAATGTTCCTGCTCCTTCACCGCTCAGTTGTCCGTGACCCAAATCAACCCAGCGGTTGCCGTTCCATTGAACCACGCGCAGCAGGGATGTATCAGGCAGTACACAATAGGCCGTATCCCAGCCCAGAGTGATATAAACCGAATCGCTTCCTGCAGTCTGCTTGAGTTGCCAGTAATAACAGTCAAAAATATGTTTGAGTGAATCCACGGCCGTGTCGCCAAGGGTCTGGCCCGTGTTGAAATACTCGGCCGTGAAGGCATCAGTTAATCCGGATGGAGCCGAAATGACAATGGGATTGTATTCGGATCCTTTTCCAGT
>CAYWHE010000338.1:0-2390 GCA_964458125.1 uncultured Flavobacteriaceae bacterium
GTTCCACCCTCCAGTTGGTGTCGAGTTCCGACTTGAACTGAACCAGGTTATTGTATACCAACTGGTCATCGGACAGGAGACCCTCCTTATACAATTTTTCAAATTTATCAAGTCTGGTGAGGATGATGTCGCCATCCTGTTCATAGGCCAGTACACGGCGGTCGAGCAGGTTGAGCTGAAACTGCTTTTCCAGCTGCTGGACATAGGAAAACAGTTTATCGATGGAACAGCCGCCGGGGTTATTCAGGTTTTCATCCACGGCGACCACGAGAAACAGGTTTTTCAATACGGTAAACGATGCCAGCAGGTCCTGGTTATGAGAGGTCCACTGATCCACGAATTGATTTCCCTGTTTTTTGATTTCCGTTTCCTCTTCACCGGACAGCATGCGGTTGGCCATGAATATCCATATTCTGGAATTTGGAGGGAGGGTGTTAAAAGGTGCGTACATTTTTTTTAAAGGTCTATGGCCTGTGCGATCAGTTCAGCGACATCGAGAACTTTCACCTCGGCTTCTTTTTCAAAATTTTTAACGCCATCGGTCAGCATGGTCAGGCAGAAGGGGCAGGCAACAGCGATGGCGGCCGGATTTCCGGCAAGGGCTTCTTCAACTCGCTCGATATTGATTTCCCGGTCGCCTTTTTCCGGTTCCTTGAACATCTGCGCACCGCCGGCACCGCAACAAAGACCGTTAGCACGGCTGCGGTTCATTTCGCCCAGGAGGATATCCAGTTTTTGAATCACCTGCCGGGGCGCCTCATAAATGTCATTGCCCCTGCCCAGGTAACAGGGATCGTGGTAAGTAATGCGTTTTCCCTGGAAGTCCCCGCCTTTCACTTTTAGTTTTCCTTCATTGAATAACTGTTGCAGCAATTGGCTGTGGTGCATAACCTCGTAGCTGCCACCCATAGAAGGGTATTCATTTTTCAGGGTATTAAAGCAATGCGGACATCCTGTTACGATTTTTTTGATTGCGTAACCATTGAGTACCTCTATATTGCTCATGGCCTGCATCTGGAATAAAAATTCATTGCCGGCGCGTTTGGCGGGATCACCGGTGCAGCTTTCTTCGGCACCGAGCACGGCAAATTTAATTCCTGTATGATGCAGGATTTTGGCAACGGCCCGGGTTATTTTCTGGGCCCGCTGATCAAAACTTCCCGCACAGCCCACCCAGAAAAGGATATCGGGTGTATCGCCCGCTGCGGCATAATCCGCCATCGTTTTTACCTGGAAGTCCATGATCGAAAGTTAATCCGTAGTACAAAAGTAATCATTTTCACTCACAATGACCGGTAACGGATGGCACAAAATACGGAAACCCCGATGGTGCCGACGGTATTGGCGGCAAAGTCGTACCAGTCGCCCAGCCTGTCGGGAACAAAAAAATGCTGAACCAGTTCCAGCAGGCCGCCGTACAGCGTACAGTAAAAAAAGGACCAGCTGACGGCAAAACAGCGCAGGGAATGAAATGTGGACTGAAGACTGAATCCACGGAAGGTTAAAAAACCAAGCAGTATATAAACAAGTATATGAACGGCTTTATCGGCATTGATCAGCTTAACGTCCGGGATTTCCCGTGCAGGTAGAATGCAGAGGATCAGAATAAATGCGGCCCACACCAGGGCTTTCCAAAGGTGTTTGAAAAACATGGCGCCGTTGGGGGAGCGCTTCAGGCGTTGACCAGGGAAGCGTACTCGGATGCCGACATGAGTGCAGCCAGTTGGGCGGGGTCCTTGATTTTCACTTTCACCATCCAGCCGTTTCCGTAAGGATCCTTGTTGACGAGTTCCGGCTGCTGCTCGAGGTTTTCATTCAGTTCCATGACCTCACCGCTTACCGGCATGAACAGGTCTGAAACGGTTTTAACGGCTTCTACCGTACCAAAAACCTGGTGTTGGTCGAGTTTCTCGCCTTTGGTTTCAATTTCAACATAAACAATATCGCCCAGTTCGCTTTGAGCGAAATCAGTGATGCCGATATAGGCAAAGTCACCTTCAGCACGGACCCATTCATGGTCCTTGGTGTATTTTAAATGATCCGGAAAATTCATAAAGTGGTGTTGATTTAAGAGGTCAAACCTACATGATTTTCCCTGAAATGACAAAAAATTTGTTCCATGGGTGGTTAAGCAGGAGGCATGAGCCGGAATGCAGTTAATAATGACCGGTTTTTTCTGGAATAACTCGTGAGGGCAATGCCCCGTCGGGAGCAGGAATGAATACACGCTGGAGTGAACTTCTCCGCCTCGCCCCCTGGCGAGGGGAGTTCATCTTAAAAAATAAACCTGGATATACCGGGAGTGCAGGCAATTCGCAGTGACCGTAAACAGTAAGCAGGATTAAATCGCTGGACTTTAAACTCCTTTGCTCACCCCCTTTGTGCATGTG
>CAYWHE010000339.1:0-2344 GCA_964458125.1 uncultured Flavobacteriaceae bacterium
ACCGGTATCATTGCCGATTGTGAAATTGAATTCAGGCTTGCCACCATCGATCCCAACGGAAATTGCACCAATGGCATTGAGCGGATTGTCAGTACGGAAACCAATATTGGTGATAACGGCTCCAAACTGAATCAATGGCCCCGGGATAAGTACCTGAATGTATGGGTGGTTAAAAACATTTCCAGCGGTGCCGCCGGATATTCCCAGTATCCTTCTGCTGTTTTAGGCGCCAATTCGGTTAATGACGGAGTCATGATCCTCTCCACCTACATTGGCAGTATCGGAACAGGAGGTGTGGGCACCTCCCGGGCGCTGACACATGAAATCGGCCATTACCTGAACCTTTCGCATACCTGGGGCAGCACCAACTCACCCGGTGTGGCCTGTGGCGATGACGGCGTAACCGATACCCCGGTCACCAAAGGATGGACAAACTGCACGCTGACCGGTTCTGTCTGCAATCCGCCGGTAATCGAAAATGTTCAAAATTATATGGAGTATTCATACTGCAGCAGAATGTTTACAACGGGTCAAAAAAACAAGATGAGGGCAGCACTGTCTAATGCCATACAATATCCCTTTCGTGCCAACCTGTGGTCAGCCGGTAACCTGGCAGCTACCGGTGCATTAGCCAACCCTGCTCCTTCCTGTACGCCCATTGCCGATTTTGATCCGCATCCGATTTTTATCTGCATGGGAACCAGCGTAGCTTATGAGGACCTTTCCTGGAATGCCACGCCCACCGCCTGGAGCTGGTCTTTCCCCGGCGGGACTCCAGCTACTTCAACCCTTCAAAACCCGACTATCCAATACAATAATCCCGGTACGTTTGATGTCTACCTGACCACGACTTCCGCCGGTGGGTCAAACAGCATCGTGCGTTACGGTCATGTGACAGTAACCAGCACCGTGGGTACGGGAAGCGTTCCTTACTCCGAAGGATTCGAGTCGCTCAATATCCCCGGCAACGACTGGTATATTATCGATGAAAACGGCGGAAATTCATGGGTGAAAACAGCCAATGCCGCCAAAACCGGTACCTATTCGATGATGAAATCAAATTTTTCCGGAAATCCTGTGGGTGTTGATGCCTTCCTTACTAAAGCACTGGACCTTTCCTATGTCTCCGGTGCTTCCATGACCTTTCAGTTAGCTTTTGCGCTTAAATCAGCCCCTGCCACCATCAATGACCAGTTAAAGGTTTTAAGTTCCACGGATTGCGGTAAAATATGGACCGCCCGTTATACGAAAAAAGGAGCCCCGCTTTCAACTGGCGGCATTATTGGCAACACGGCCTTTACGCCAAACACCAACCAGTGGGCCCTTCAAACGGTAAGCCTGGCCACCGGACAGGTTTCAGGAAAGCCCAATGTCAGACTGAAATTTGAATATACCTTTGATGTGGGTAATAACATCTATATTGATGACATCAATATCACCGGAACCGTTGGAATCAATGAAAGCCAGGCTGAACAGCTGAACTTACAGGTTTCCCCGAATCCGGCCACGGAAGCCCCTGCAGTATCATTTGAATTAAACCAGGCTCAAAATGTATCCATCCTCGTAACCAATATGCTTGGCCAGGTGGTTGACCAGGTGAAAGAACAATACCTGGAAGCCGGCGAACACCAGTTCCAGCTGGAATCGGATATGAAACCAGGAGTTTATTTCGTACAACTGTATATAAAAGATTTCCCTGTCACCAGAAAAATTGTCATGGAATAAGGGAAAATATAACAGTAAGGAATTTCAGATGCCGGTTTAGAGGATAATAATGGAAGAAATTACTGTTCCGCGTACCTTATCAGATTAATTGTATTTGTTTACCGGAAAGGTTGATTGTTCAAACACAATCAACCTTTTTTTATTTACCGGCTATGCAAATGGCCGTTACAATTGAAATCAATAATCTGTTGCCGGCAGGTCCTGACTATATGTTCAGGGTCCTGAACAATCCGCGAATAATAAAAAATGAAACGGGGAGGACGTGGTTATTGAATTGCAAAAATACGGGCCGGTGACACTTTTTAAGGGCAGGGTAACCGGCAGGGTTTTAAATTTCAACTCCGGCAAATCAGTTTCCCATACCTGCCAGGCGGATATTAAAAACAGATCCTTTTGTCGTTAAATCAATGAGACTATCGTTTCAGAAGCTCCAGAGGAGCGAACTGAAGCGATTTAGTCGAATTGATCCCGATGGCTTTGTCCTTCGGGATCTTAGGGTTTTATTCCCCGCCGCTTGCGGCGAACAAATAAAATTTTCCATGTTGATACCTCGCAGCTTGCTGAGAGGAGTTTCATTCCAAACCGGTACCAGATCATGCAGGCGCCAGATTATCCATCC
>CAYWHE010000340.1:0-2328 GCA_964458125.1 uncultured Flavobacteriaceae bacterium
CCTCGAATAAGTGATTTCCGGTATTTCCGCTGCTCCTTCCGGTTTATCAGGACTTACGCGTCTGCGTTTTGGCCGGTCTTTTTCTGATTTATCAACAGTGGTTACCACCTTTGGAGCGGCCGCTTCCTGTTTTGGTGCGTTTCGGACAGGTTCCTCAACAACCGGTGGCGGGAGTTTAATATCGGACTTTTTGGAAAAATCAATCTCCGGGTTTAAGGCCTGGTGATCCAGAATTTTATAAACCAGGTCCTGCTTTTTAAGGCTTTCATAATTTTCAATGTTCAGCTTTTTTGCAATTTCTTTTAATTCTGCAACCAGCTTTTCATTTAATTCAAGAATGTCGTACATGAAATAAAAAAATAAGTTTAGTGTGTGGTGAGATAAGTACAATGACGAAACCTGAGGTTTCAGGAAAAATAAAGTCTAGGAATAAATAATGTTTTAACGGATAACTAAAAACGATATTGGATAAAGTATCAGGCTGAAGAAAAATTTTGCTGTAATTACCTCAGCAAACCGGGTGCAATGTTAATACAATAACCTGATGGAAACAAAATTATTTTATTAACAATTAACCTGTTTATATAACAAAGATAGCAAACAGGTTTCAAATATGCACGAAAATAGTCAAAAATCTTTCATTTTTCCTTTATTTGGGGCAATTTTGGACACGATTTAAGACGGATTAACATGATACAGCGAATACAATCCCTTTACCTGGCCCTGGTGACGGCCATCGGAATACTGCTTTTTTTTGTCCCGTTCAGCGTATCCATACAAAATGGCCTGACTCCGGAAGGCGATACGGCACGGATGCTGAACATGACTGCCATTAACGTGTCAACAGGCGGAAAAACGGAGTCAGCGGGAATTCCTTCTTTTCTCATCATCGCCAATTTGGTGGTCATGGCCCTGGCCACTTTTATAATTTTTAACTTTAAAAACAGGAAAAAGCAGTTGCTTTACTGCCGCATTTTGATGGTTTTCATCTGTTTACTGGTTGGACTGGTCTTTTGGTACGGGGAACAATTAAAATCTCCCGGCAGTACTGCGGTTACCTACCTGTTTGGCACCTACCTGCCTGTCATTCAACTCATCCTGGCTTATTTGGCGGAACGGTCCATAAAAAAGGATGAGGACCTTGTCAGGTCAGCCGACCGATTACGTTAATCTCATAAGTTGAATTCCCCGCCGCTTGCGGCGAATGAAAATTGCCGCGAAGCCCTGTTACCTGACATGGGGTAGTTCACTATGATTGACTTTCGCGTCTTCCAAGTTCAATTACCTGCAGATCGTAAAATTTTTTCTGATCAATCCGGAAAGTGACCATCGTCCGGATTTTATGAAATCCCTGTTTACCGGCTGCACCCGGGTTGATAAAAAGCATGTTCCCGCACTTTTCATCCCGCATTATTTTCAGGATATGTGAATGGCCTGTAATGAACAGATCGGGCTTTCGGGCCAGTATCAAATCCCCGATACCAGGTGCATAATGACCCGGATATCCCCCGATGTGTACCATCTGGACATAGACCTTTTCACAATGAAAATGCCTTTCTTTTGGATGAATCTGCCGGAGATCTGACCCGTCAATGTTTCCACAAACTCCTCTCAGGGTAGCGATGGAAGCCAGGGTATCGGATATTTCCACGCTACCGAAATCACCTGCATGCCAGATTTCATCACGCCCATTGCAATGATTCAGGATGGACGCATCGAGGTAACCATGCGTGTCGGATAACAGGGCAATTTTTTTCACCGGGTATGGGTTGGGCTATCCGGCAAAAATAGCCTAAAAAGGCCCGGCAGTGATGACTTTTACAACTTTATGCTTTTTAATACCTTTGCATCCTAAGTGTTATGCATGGAACTGGAAAAGGAAATCAAACAAAAAAAATTCAGGGATCCCTATGAAAAGGCGGCGGTCAATGTCATTTATACCGCTTCCTGGCTGAACCATCTCCTGCACGAATGCCTGAAGCCATACCACCTGACCAGCCAGCAATATAATATTTTGCGCATCCTGCGTGGACAGAATCCCAAACCGGCATCGATCAGCCTGCTCATCGAACGTATGCTGGATAAGATGTCGAACGTTTCCCGCCTGGTTGATAAACTGGAGTTCAAGGGACTGGTAGCCAGAAAAACCTGTGAAAGTGACAGAAGGCAGGTCGATGTGCTGATCAGCCGGAAAGGTCTTTCGATTCTTGAACTATTGGATGTTAAAATTAAGGAGACCTTCAAACGCCTGGAAACCCTCGATCGCAAAGAAGCAGAACAGTTGAACCTGCTGTTGGACAGGTTACGGGGTTAACCCGGTTTGATCAC
>CAYWHE010000341.1:0-2308 GCA_964458125.1 uncultured Flavobacteriaceae bacterium
ACCAATGAGGAGGTGATCAGCTATTGCCATGAACATAAAGATGCCCTCGGCATTATCGGTGTCGGATGGATCAGCGATGGCGATGATCCGGCAAGCCTGAGGTTTAAAAACAGGATAAGGGTTATCGGAATCGTACCGGAATCCAACCCGGAGGGCACTGAAAGAGCATATAAACCATACCAGGCTTATATCGGGCAGGAATACTATCCGTATACCCGTTCCGTTTACATCCTGAGCCGGGAAGCCCGCAGCGGCCTGGGAAGTGGATTTTCATCCTTTGTAGCAGGTGATAAGGGTCAGAAAATTATCCTCAAATCAGGCCTCCTTCCTGCCACAAAACCGGTTCGTGTTGTGGGCTTCCGGGATAATGACTGAGGAAATGTGTTGATGGGTACCCGCCTGTTCACGATGGGGTAAATTCCGGGAAGGAATGGGAACAAATCCTGTGAAATTTAGTACTTTCGTGCCTCCGGAAAATTCCGGTAAAATGATACGTTAATGTTTAATTATAAGATGAAAAGCATTTTATCCATTGGTGTTTTTTTATGCCTGTTTGTTGCCGACAGCATGGCCCAGTCCCTGCAGGAAGGTATACGGGCGCTGGAAAATGAGCAGTTTTCAAAAGCAAAGAACATCTTTTATGGGATGTTGAAAAATAACACGGCTACGGCGGAAACTTATTTTTACCTGGGCAACAGTTATTACGAAACCGGTCATGCCGATTCTGCCAAAATCTTTTATAACAAGGGTATTTCCCTGTTTCCCCAGCATCCGCTGAATTATATTGGTCTTGGAAAGGTCTTGCTGGACGGCGGAAACCAGATGGAAACCAAAATTAATTTTGATAAGGCGCTGGCGCTGGCTGCACCTAAAGACAACCAGGTGCATGTTTGGATTGCCGAAGCCTATGTCAACAGTAAAAACAAGGATATTCCCAAGGCATTTGATATGCTGAACAGGGCCATCAGCATCAATGCCCGGAATCCTGAAATATACATTATCCTCGGAGATGCATTCTTATCGGATAACAACGGAGGCATGGCCATTACCAATTATGAAAAGGCGCTTGAATTGAATCCGAAAATGGCCAGGGCCCATGCCCGTATCGGTGTTGTTTATACCAGGTCCCGGGCAACTGAAATTTCCGAGAAGGCCTTTCAGGACGCTATTGCGGCAGACCCGGAATACACACCATCCTACCGTGACAAAGCTGATTTATATTATAACATGCGCCAGTATGACAAGGCCAAAGAGGCCTACGAACTTTTTCTTCAGCGAACCGACAGCACCGTGCCTGTCCTGACCCGATATGCTTATATTCTGTTTTTAAACCGGGATTACGCCAAACAAATTGATGTCATCCATCAATTAATGAGCATGGACAGTACCAATATTGTACTGAGCCGTTTACAGGCCTATTCCCTTTATGAACAGAAAAAGTATGCCGAAGGGCTTACGTTTATGGAGGGGTTCTTCCGGAAGGCGGAAACGGGAAAAATTATCCCGATGGATTACGAATACTATGGAAAACTTCTGGGCAAGGCCCCAAGAGATTCGATGAATAAAGTAAACCGTGATTCACTGGCCATTCTCAACCTTCAAAAAGCCCTTGAACTGGATTCATCCAAAACGGAACTTTATGCCGATATGGGAGATGTTTATATGCGGGCAAGGAATTACCCTATGGCTCAGCAAAACTATCAGAAAAAGATCGAAAGCAGCAAAACCGGCTCAGCCATCGATTATTTTTCACTCGGAAAATCCTATTATTTCAACAAGGAATACGATAAGGGCGATACGGCATTTGCACGGGTCGTAGCGCTGAAACCTACAGCCAGTGCAGGCTATCTTTGGAGGGCCCGCAGTAATGCCTTAAACGAACAGGCCAGCCGTGACACTGCATTTGCGCTATACAGCAAATACCTGGAAATTGCCCTTCCCGATCCCAAAACACCTAAAAACGAACTGGGTGAAGCATTTCGATACCAGGGTTATTTCTATATTCAGAAGGAGGATAATGAAAAAGCCCGGGAGAATTATTTAAAGTCGCTGGAATACGATCCGGAAAACAAGGAAGCAAAGGATATTTTAAACCAGTTATCCCAGCAAAAGAAGTAAATACCGGCCCGGCGTACTTTTTATCAATCTCGCGTTCACTGCTGAAACCGGGATTCCGAAATCAGGAATTCCGGTTTTTCTTTTCCTGAAAAACTGAACTGTAGGGCTATCCCATGAATTCAGGGGACAGCGAACATATTTCATTTAAAACCAGCATGCATTCATGCAGGCTGCGCTTTGCTGACCTTTG
>CAYWHE010000342.1:0-2301 GCA_964458125.1 uncultured Flavobacteriaceae bacterium
ATGGCTGAGCATTGGCACCGGCTCGTAGACTCCAACATATTTCCCGGTGTCATCCAGGATTTTGCCAGGTCAGCCACGGTGCATATAAAAACTGACCTTGCAGGAGAATAGAACATGATTTTCGCCTGGCGCCTGAATGAATTTTGAAGCTGTTTTGCCGCAGCCGAATTCACCTAAATTACCGGATGGGTGGCAGGCCAATACGGACTCCGACCATACCCTTCTTACCCGGGCACAGGAATGGAAGTTACCGGCTTTCCAGCAAATTGGCTGCCGGCTCATGATGCCGTGCATCATGCCACCAGGCAGGCGGCTGAATTCCTTCTACCCGGGATGAAAAACGCATCCCGGGGAACCACCCTGCATGACCGGAACCTGAGCGCATTCACCAGGGCTGGAGTAATCAACAACCTGAAGGATGGATTTGAGTATTTTCCATTGCCTTTCCTGCACTTCAACCAACACTTTACTCTTGGTGAAACCGGGATGGTTAAGGTCATCTGTCCGGCGGCCTGGGAATCGGACAATGGTTTACCGGCAGAATGCCGGAGGTGATCTGCAGGAGAAGCATGCTGTCCTGCGGTATGGTGCTTCATGGGGAGTGTCGCATGAAGGAGCATTCCGGAGTATGGCAGCAATATCGGTCCGTCAATTCCGGGCAAAATCCGCATACAGACATTGAATTCAGCAGCATCTTCAGCAAAACTCCATGCGGCCTTCACCCGCCCATCATTGCACTTCATGAACGCACCAATGCATGAACCCGGTACCCGTGGATCATTTGGATACGAGAATTTTATGTACATTGGCTGTACCAAAATCAGGGATCCTTTGAAACCAGTTTCCGTATTTTTCAGATTAATCATCTTTTGTTTCAGCGGAACGGTGCTTTGCGCTCCAAACGACTTTGCACAGTATCGGGCAGAGGCTGTGCCAAAAGCGGGGAAGAATGATACCGCCAGGGTCTTGCAACTTGTCGCACTGAGTGTGGATCACATCAATGCGGCAAATTACGATTCAGCCAGGCAATTTGCGGATATGGCCTATGCCCTTTCTGAAAAGCTGGACTATTCATTAGGAAAAGCCAGGTCACTGCACTGCCAGGGCGTTGTTGATTTCAACAAAGGCAATTATGACGGGGCACTGAAAAAATACGCCCAATCCTTTCTTTTAAGCGAGGAAAGCCGGTATAAACAGGGTATGGCTGACGCCCACGCCAGCATGGGAAATGTCCATGAGGCCCGCGGAGATTACGCTGAGGCGCTCAGATGCCTTCGTTCGTCGCTTGAATTGAATGAAGAAACGGGAAATAAGGCGAGCCTGGCCAACGTCCACAACAATATCGGAATTGTATATTTCCGGCAGCATGACCTGAAAAAAGCCCTGGAACACTACAAAATCGCATTGAACATCCGCGAACAGATGAATGACCGTAAATCCATGGCTTCCTCTTATAACAATATCGGAAATGTTTACTTCGACCAGGGCCGGTTCAGCGAGGCGCTGGAACAATACTATTCATCACTCAAAATCAACCGGGAACTGGGCCGGAAAAAAAACGCGGCGAATGCCCATCTCAACATTGGAAATATATATGACAAACAGGGCAACTTCAGGGATGCGATGAAGAGCACTTTTGAAGCATTAAAAATATTCGAGGAGATCGGCAACAAGCGTGGAATGGCCAATGCATACCTGAATATTGCCAGTGCTCATTTGAAACTACAGGACCTGGATTCGGCACTGATTTATAACACCATGTGCCTTGATTTAAGCAGAACCATCGGCGATAAAAGAGGCCTCAGCGACACACATACCAACATCGGGTCTATTTATGACGATAAGGCAAATGACTGCCTGTCCCGCGGCGATTCCTCAGCGGGAAATTACTACTTTGGAGAAGCGCTTAAAAACTTTCAGTCGTCCCTGGAGATAAAAAAAGAAATCGGTGACCAGAATGGGATTGTTTATACTTCTTTGAACATCGGGCTTATTTACAGCACCCTGAACAGATTTGACGAATCGAGGGCTATTCTGAACCATGCCCTGGAAATATCGTCCGGTATGGGTGACAGGGAACTGCTGCTGAACTGCTATCATGACCTATCATTGCTGGACAGTGCCCAGGGCGCCTCTCCCCTTACGCCGCAGAAAGACAGGTCCGCATACTGGAAGAATGCATATCATTATTACAGGCTCTATGCGGCCATTGAAGACAGCGTGCTTGACGAATCCACGCGCAACAGGATGTCGGAGCTTCAGGCGGAATTTGAATCGGAAAGAAAAGACAAGGAAATTGAA
>CAYWHE010000343.1:0-2264 GCA_964458125.1 uncultured Flavobacteriaceae bacterium
CCCATTGTCATTTTTACGGGTATGGCGTGGATCTCAGCAAAATCAACCTGACCGGCACCACCTCCTGCCACGCCGTACTGGATACGCTGGTCAGGTACAGGGATAAAACGTTTATGGGGTGGATATTCGGCAGGGGATGGGATCAGAATGACTGGAGCGTACGGGAATATCCTGACCGGCGGCAACTGGACAGCCTCTTTCCCGATGTGCCCGTTTTCCTGCTCCGCGTTGACGGGCATGCCGCCCTGGTGAACCAGATGGCTATCGACAATGCCGGCATCCGGCCGGGTATGAAGATCAGCGGAGGGGAAGTGGAGGTGAAAAACGGCCGGCTGACGGGTATTCTCATCGATAATGCCGTGGACAACGTCAAAATAAAAATTCCTTCGCCAGGAAGGAAACAGCAGACAGATGCCCTGCTTCAGGCCGAAAAAAATTGTTTTGCCGTGGGTCTGACCACCGTTGCAGATGCCGGGCTTGATAAGGATGTTATCCTGCTGGTGGACTCCCTGCAACAAGCCGGAACATTTAAAATGAGGTATTATGCCATGATTTCCTGGAGCATGGAAAATAAGCGGTATTTTTTTAACAGAGGCAAAATTAAAACGCCCTCCCTGACGGTATCCTCATTTAAGGTATATGCCGACGGGGCTTTGGGTTCCCGCGGAGCGTGTTTGCGTGAACCGTACAGCGACAGGCCCGGACATTATGGCTTCCTGCTCAATCCGGCCGACAGCCTGGAAGCAGCAGCGGTGGAAATCGCTGCTCATGGTTTTCAGTTGAACACCCATTGCATTGGCGATTCGGCTGTACGTACCCTGCTAACCATATACAATAAGGCTTTGAATGGAAAAACAGACCGGCGATGGAGGATTGAACATGCCCAGGTACTGGATCCGGATGCCTTTAAGTTGTTCCGTGACCATGGCATCATACCGTCCGTACAACCCACACACGCCACTTCCGATATGTACTGGGCACCAGACAGACTTGGCCCGGAGCGGATCAAAGGTGCATACGCCTACCGGGAACTGAAGGAAGCCGCCGGTTTGATTGCCGCCGGCAGTGATTTTCCCGTGGAAGACATCAATCCCCTTTATGGTTTTTATGCCGCCGTTAGCCGCAAGGATAAAAATAATTTTCCCCAGGGCGGCTTTCAGCATGAACAGGCCCTCTCCCGGGAAGAAGCCCTGCGGGCCATGACCATCTGGGCCGCTTATTCCTGTTTTGAAGAAAAGGAGAAAGGTAGTCTGGAAATTGGAAAAAATGCCGATTTTGTTGTCTTAAAGGATGATGTTATGGAAGTGCCGGAGGAAAAATTATGGCAGGTGAAAGTATCCGGTACCTTTGTCAACGGAGAAAAGGTATACTAGTTTTTTAAGTTGAATTTCGTTCTTTGCATATTTGGTGAAGGCATGTTGCAAGACCCCTCTGAATTCACGAATTATATATAAATGCCTTTAAAAGAGCATGTTGATTGAAATCTTCAGGCAATTTATGATTAAGGTCACTTTTTCCGGATCTTTTTCTTGAGTGATGTCATTTTGGCGACAGTAATCATATACGTAATTCGCAAATGAAAATATAACGCGGATTCAGATTTAAAAAGCAGTTATATAAAACGATAAATTAATAATCATTTCACTTTAAAAAAAATCCAATGAAAAACATGAAAAAGCTTCTCGCTCTGCCGTTACTCCTCTTAGCGGGATTTTTGAGTCTGGTGATGACTCAATGTAAAAAAGAAACAGAAACAGTAACAGTTACAGTACATGACACGACCTACATTGACCCGAACGACACGGGAACATTTGTTCCTGGTGTGGCCGTAATCGACACCACCTGGGTGTTTGACAAAGTGCATGCAAATGTAAACTGGCAGTCCAAGTATTATGATTTCTCGTCAACCATGTTAACGGGAAGGTTTAATAACTTTAATTTCAACCCTAAATTCAATTTCAACGAAAACAGTCTCGCTGACTGCGTATGTGATTTCTGGGTTCAGATGTCTACTTATAATACGGGGGAACCCGGCAGGGATACCCTTGGGAAATGCGGGTTGAATTACCTGGGAATAACTTACCTGGATACCAACAAACGGTTTGTTGATCCTGCCTCGGACACGGCACGTTTTCACATGACCTCCATCACTATTGATCCGAAGGAAGGTTATATCATGAATGGAACGTTTACGTTCAACCGCTGGCGTTCCCCGAGCGGAAATCCCGACGGCACTCCAGTCACCAATAACATCCAGATCAAAC
>CAYWHE010000344.1:0-2139 GCA_964458125.1 uncultured Flavobacteriaceae bacterium
AGGTTCTGGAATTGATGCTGATTATTTTAAGAAGAAAGAAAAAAACCATTTTTCTCTCTTCGCATATCCTGGAGCCTTTGCTGACCGTTTGTGATCGTATCCTGGTGCTTGAAAACGGTGAATTCAGCCGGGATTATTCACGCGAAGATTTTAAAAATATTGACAGTGATCTCTTCGGAACCTTTAAAGAACAAGTTCAGCAGGTGATTACAGGGGCACTTTAAAAAGCTGAAATCCCGGCCTGAAGGTTCTGTTTCCATGATAACGATGTAATTAACCGTACTTTAATTCCCTGCCCATGTTCAGGATGAGGGAGGAAACAAAATGCACAAATTTGCTCATGCAGATTGTACCCTTCTGCGACCGAGCAACAGAAGCGTGTTGGATGCCAGCAGGGCAGTCAGCAGGAGCCAGGAAAGTTTTTCGACGGTTGTTCCTTCAAAATTTTCATTGATGCCGTTGTACCAGATCCACAAGATAAAAAACAGGTTGCCGGCAACTGTCAGCCAGCCTAACATTTTTTTGAGTTGATTCATCAGTCAGTATATTTCAGTTTTATTGGCGGTTTCCGGTTTTCAGCATTTACGGCAATCTGATTTTCAGGTTTGTTCGTCAGATTCCGGTTCCCAAATTTAATAAAACAACAGGAGAAACGACAGATTGTCCCAAAATAGTATAACAGGAAAATATTCTTCACCATCCAGTTTAGCCTCAGGATTTTCTTAACAGAAAAATCATATTTGTTTTGTCATTATATACCCTGCTATTACATGATTACGCCAGCCAGGGAGAAAATATTTTTTTTCAGCCAGTCTGCCGTGGCTGTCAGAAATAAAATGTCCGTAGCAGTTCACCAACATACCCAGGCTGAATAGCTGAGGAAAATTCAGGGGTATTTGTTAACAGGATATCGTTTTAAAACCCTCAACGCTCTTAATGTATTCCAACGACCCGGTTTTCCGGCCTGCTCCATTTCAAAATGCGTTTTCCCGGGATGCTTTGAAACTGCTTTCCAGGTTCCATCTTTGGTTCTCCGGTTAAAAATCAGTTTGAGGGCTTCATCCATTCTGTTGTCGTACTTCACCCCTGCCCGTTGAAAGTAATCCATGGCTTTCAGGATATCGTAATACCAGCGTGGCGGGTAATAAAATTTCAAAAAGGAAGGGTTAATAATTTCACCGGTCCTGTCCGAGCGGAATAATTTATGCATCAGGATGAACTCCTGTGATTCCATTTTCGCACTTTTTAATTCTTTCAAGCGGTAACGGTAGCCGTTTCGTTCATACTCCTCAATTCCTTCCAATACGGAAAGGGTGGTGTGCAGGGAGCTGTGCCTTGCCCCTTCCCTGTTTGACCGGCAATTAAACCCGCCATCAGCCATTTTTTCCGCCAGCAGGAAATCAATAACCGATTCGAGAAATTTTTCCTTAACCAGAAAATAGGAGGCATAATTCAACAACATACCGTTGATACAAACATCACTTTTCTGTACGGTGCCGATTGGCCTGATTCCTCCGTCAGGACCTCTCTCTGTGTTAAAAATAAGACGAAGGGTTTCCCCTATAGTTTTGTTGCCAGGGGATATATTCAGGTATTTTAAATCGAGCAAGGTATAATGACTTGATATCCATTTGGGCTGATAGAAGCCTTGTCCCCAATGCCCGTTTGAACCGCGGCAGGCTATGAATTGCAATCCCCATCCCTCCTTTTCGATTTTCCTCCTGAGTCCTGGTCTTTCAGTATCCAGCAGGTCCCTGTAAACCTGGTATTGAATGGACACATCTCCTTCCAGCAGCCAGGATAATACATCCCCGTTTGTCATTTTCAGCATCTTATTCACTGTCTCATCATTCCAATTCTTTTGATTGATGCGGAAGGAGCATGAATTTTGCGTACCTTCAATAACCCTGGAGATTCGTCACCTGAAAAGTATTGACGGTGTGACCTAACCGGCTGTAAGCGAAGGGGAATACACCTGAAAAGATTTTCATAGGATTCATGCAGCTATATTCCACGAGGTCAACAGGAACATAAAGGATTAATTGACATAAAAAATCATTATCAGGAACCCTATCGAATTCAGCAAACATGTATTATGCAATCCTTTTGTTTATGTATTTCCATACTCCTGTGAAACGA
>CAYWHE010000345.1:0-2133 GCA_964458125.1 uncultured Flavobacteriaceae bacterium
CATCGGGACAAAGCGCATTTTCAAAATGCCCGACCTCGCTTTCGTAATGGTTGCGCATATCCATCACGATGGTGCCGGGCTGCTGCAGGGCATCGTTAAACTCCCTGGCACCGAGATGCCTGCCCACATTGGTCACGTCAAAGGTTTTATCCTCCAGCCCGTCGGCAACGATTTTCTTCCGTATCCTCACAATCAGCTTATAAAAGGATTTGCCGTTATCCTCCACGGCAATTTTCAGGGGCATATCCTTCAGTTGGCCGTTTGCATCCAGCCAGCATTTAAAATCACCGAAAGAATGTTCCGGCACACTGATCTGCGCATTGATTCCTTCACCGGCAACATAAATGCGGCCGAAAATATTCAGGTTACTGAAATCCATGTACAGGCTGTCGCGAATGGTCTCCACATCCCCCAGCATGACGTACCGGTAAAAGGATAGGGTGATTCGATTGAAAGGTTCCCTCATCAGGTTTTCCTTCAGTAACCGTTTATCATATTTGTTATACAGGTTCATCCGGCAAAAATCTAAGCGGTACGTTTCCGGTTTTTATACCAGATAAAAAATCCAATCCCTCCCATCATATATGGAACCGCCATCAGGTAGAGGATGCCGGTGTTCAGACCCCGGCCCACCTTATTTTCATTTTTATTGATGTTGCTTTCAGCGGCCACCTGGCATACCGAACACTGGGAAAATACGGGGGAGGCGGCTGACAGGAAAAGCCAGACAAGTAGTATGCGGATTGGTTTCATTTCAGTGATGCAAAAATAAGGCATTTTGACTAACCCGGAAAGCCTTTTGTTCAGACAGAAGGGTAAAAAGGAGATATCAGCAGGTACACCACCACCCCGGTAATGGTTACGTAAAGCCAAAGCGGGTATGAAAAACGAACGATGCGACGGTGTTTCTCCACCTGGTTGGTGAGCCCGTAATAAAACGAGACCAGAATAAGGGGAAAAACCAGGGCCGCCAGAATGATGTGGCTGGCCAGGATCAGCAGGTACCAGGGGCGGAAAGGGTGGTTACGGGGAAAGGTGGTTTCATCAGCCAGGTAATGATAGGTGATGTAGGATATCAAAAACAGGGCGGACAGGAAGAATGCGGTGAGGTTGATGCGCTTATGCATCCGGATGTTTTTGTTACGGATAAAATAAAAGGACAGTAGCAACAGCAGGCAGCAGGTGCCGTTGATAAAAGCGTTCAGGGTGGGTAACAGGTATGCAAATGCCGGCACGGGTTCGGGCCGGGGGAGTAACTTGCGGTTGAGGATGATGACGGTGAGAAAAACAACAACCGATAAACCGTAAATCCATCTCAGCATCAACTTTTCGTTGGCAGGAGTCGTTTGTTCCATGGAAGTGAATCCCATCCGGGCCTTTATATTTACTCGTTTTTATATTCCCACTCCAAAACGAGGATTTCATCCTTGAGTCTTTCAACCTCACGCGGATCAGTACCATCGTAATACCCGCGGATGCGCTTTTCACGGTCAATTAATACCAGCTGTTCGCTGTGGTTGAAATCATCGGAATTTTTACTACCCTGGATAGCAGCGAGGAAAAATCCGTTGCGTGCGAGTTCATACAGCTTTTCCTTATCCCCGGTCAGAAAATACCACTTGCCAGGTATAGCCTGGTACTTCGTAGCGTATTCTTTTAAAACCGGCACGGAATCGCGAATGGGATCCACAGAAAAAGAAATGATTTTCAACAGGGTGTCATCTTTAAATCTGGTTTGCACACCCATGAGCTGTTCACTCATTTCAGGGCAGATGGATTTACAGGCGGTGAAGAAAAAATCAGCGACATAACTGCATCCGTTAAAATCGGAATCAGAAACCGTACGGCCAAGCTGATCGGTGAAGGAAAAAGATGGAATGGTATGAAACAGGGTGTCAATCACCTTTTGACCATGACTGTCGTCCCTCGGGGCCAGGACTTCTTTGGGTCCGTAGATTTCAAGTTTTTTGAAGTTGTTTTTTCCCCGTGAAATCAGGAAATATGCGATGGCCGGAATAAACAGGATACCCAACACAACCAGGATACGGCCGGGGTTTGCAGGTTTCATCCTGGAACCGTTACTTGATCAGGTGGAGGTACACTCCTTCCGTAAGGGAAATAAAGATCAGGTAG
>CAYWHE010000346.1:0-2126 GCA_964458125.1 uncultured Flavobacteriaceae bacterium
CCATGATTGATAAATTTTAGATTACTGAATATGTTGTTGACAGATACAGAACAAATGAACAAACGGGAACCGGACAGCAAGCGGGTTATTTTTTCCGTGAATGATGGAAGTTGTCAACATAACTGGCCAGTTCCAGCAAGGGTAAAACTCCTTCCAGTTCCTCTTTTTTTGACAGGCATATTATGAAAGTCATAGGTGCGTACTTTCATCACACAATCATATTCGCCGAGTATATTATCCAGCAATAATAATCCGCCATAGGCCACCTGTAAATAATTGTCATCTGTTACCCCATCTGTATATATGATCAGGTCTAATGAGTCGTTATTAACGATAGGAAAAAATTTCATTTCCGACGGTGACAATTCCAGCGCACCGGCTTTCATTTTCAGTGTCTTCAATACTTCCGCGTCCATGCGTTGCCGGAAGGCGATAAACTCCCATCCGCTGATTGCAGGCGCTTTACTGATGATATTCTGCACCAAAGGAAAAAGAAAACGGTCTCCGTCAGCGGAAATGGTCATACGTATAATATTGTTTCGGGGTGGTTCCAGTTCAATGGCAAGCCCGTCCTGTATTTTTTTTGCCTGTGCAAGTATTTCTTCCAGGTAAGTACCGGGGGCCTCTTCAAATTTTTTGAGGCGGCTTTCATTGGTTTTGAACCAGGCCCAGAATTTTTCAACCGGGTCACTTTTTTGGGGGGTACCATTAGCAGCGCAGTGCGAAACGCACAACATTAATGCTGCTATGAATGAGAATAAATTTTTCATCCTATAAATGTTCAGCGGTTATATTTTTTCATGACTTCCTGCAGACGTTTATGCGGAATGGCAAACCATTTATTCCCATTGATGCCTTCCATATCTTCTGCAGCCACCAGCGCATTGATGATCGCTTCTTCCGTGGCTTCTGCTGCGGCTTTGAAAACGGGGTCCATTCGCCATTTCGGAAGTGTCTTCCAGGTTTCAAATGTGCCCTTGCTGTCGGTCTCCGGCATAGCTGTGCTGAGGGCAAGGAATATTTCTCCCGATCCATCATGAGAATAGGTACCGGTACGGGCAATACCATGCGTGATGCGTTTGGCAACTAATTTTAGTTGGCCAGGCAATAAGGGCGCATCGGTGGCAATGACGACAATAATGGAACCATCTTTTCTTTTCGTCCTGTTTACAATGGCTTTTAATTCCTGTATCTCACGGCCCACGGGTACCCCTGCAATCATTAATTCCTCTCTTCCCCCGAAATTGGCCTGTACAAAAGCGCCCAGTGTATATTCGGTACTGTCAATTTTGAATTTCCGGGATGACGTTCCACTACCTCCTTTAAATCCATAACACACCATGCCTGTACCACCGCCCACATTGCCTTCTTTGATCTTACCGCCGCCTGCACTATCGATCGCCTCCCATACATGTTCTTTTTTTACATGAAAACCGTTGATATCATTCATCATACCATCCCAGGTTTCGGCTACAACAGGAAGCCCAAATGAAAAATCAATGAACTCACCTTTGGAGAAATTTTTAAAACCCCATTCGCCAATTGCATCTCTTACAATGCCTACGCTATACGTATTGGTGATACCAATAGGCCCATACCCGGTTCCGTAATCTTCGATATAGGGGAGACCGGTCATTTCTCCGTCGCCGTTCAGCGAGAACCAGGCGGCAGGATAGCTACCGTCCGTTTTTCCCCTGGGTAAAATAACGGTTACGCCTGTACGCACCGGGCCTTTGCCATACTCCAGTTTTCCACTGCCACTTATAAGCGTTTTATAGCCCACTTCCACGCCGGGTACATCGGTAATAGCGTTGTTTGTTCCCGTTACCCCTGCGAAGGGAATGCCAAGATCGCGGGCACGTGGTTTTTGCGGAGTGTTTTGTGCCTGCGACAAAATAAGGAGGCTGCTGCATAATAAGGTGAGAGGGAATTTCAATTTCGAAGTCATGGTTATTTTAATTAATGGTAGTGAACAGGGAATTTTATACAAGTTATTTTTCTTTTACGATTTATTCCGGAAATAAAAATCCCCGCTTTAGGCGGGGATCCGTATGGTTATTTTTTTTCTTATTTCAGTTTCTTCTTCAAATTCTGGTCAATCGCTTCCAGGAACTCTTCTGTATATA
>CAYWHE010000347.1:0-2102 GCA_964458125.1 uncultured Flavobacteriaceae bacterium
AGATATTGAAAGTTATTCCTTTGCACCCTATGTTTTTCAATCCGGGTTCAACCGGGACTCGCTGGTGCGGCTAAAATATATTTTTAATCAGAGCGTAAACGCGGACCTTTCCCGGCCGGTTCGTGATTCACTGAACATGCTCGCCAACCGAATTGCATTGAACTATGCCGCAGGTTATAAAGACAAAAACCCCTTCCGTTATTACCTGGTCAACCCGGTTAAAATGTATGGACGCCTGTTATTTTCGAACGGAACCAGACTGCTGATGATGCCGGCATTTTCGGAAATGAACCTGATGGAAAAACTCATCAAACTTTTTTACCTGTTTTTCTATTATGCGAGTATTTTTGCCGGTATTGCAGGCATGATCCTGTTCCTGCTTAACCGTGGCCTGCATTCTCCCAATGCCCTGTTGCTCCTGGCTCATCCCTGGATCATCGCCACCACGCTTGTGTTTTATGCATCCTTTATTATTGTGGAATACCGGTACCTGATCAGCGCCTTCCCCTTTTTCATATTGTTTGGGTTATATGGTTTTGCTAACTTGCCGGCGGTAAAAAAACGCATACCCCCCTCAGCTAAAACCTGAACCAACTCCTTTACGTATCAGGCTTTCAATTCAACCCGAAATTTTTATGGACCAGCACAACCGGCCATTTCTTTCCGTTGTCAGCCCCGTTTACCGGGCAGAACTCATCGTGGACAAACTGGTCAGCAGGATCATGGAGGTGGTTTCCACCATATGTGATGATTATGAAATTATTCTTGTGGAGGACAACGGTCCGGATAATTCCTGGGCCAAAATCGTTGAAAATTGCCAGCGTCACCAATGTGTAAAAGGCATAAAACTAAGCCGTAACTTCGGACAGCATTATGCCATTACCGCCGGCATCGATCATGCCAACGGGGAATGGGTGGTGGTGATGGACTGCGATCTTCAGGACCGGCCGGAGGAGATTGTCAACCTATATAATAAAACAAGAGAAGGGTTTGAGGTAGTGCTTGCCCGCAGGGAAAACCGGCAGGATGCATTTTTTAAAAGACTTTTCTCCAAAGCATTTTACAGCGTTTTATCATACCTCACCGGCACTCACCAGGATGCTGCCGTAGCTAATTTCGGCATCTATCATCACCGGGTCATTGAAGCCATCCGGAGCATGCGTGAAAGTATCCGCTACTTTCCCACCATGGTGCGATGGGTTGGATTCCGTTCCACAAGCATTGATGTGGTCCATGCAGAACGGGATAACGGAAGCACCAGTTACAACCTGAAAAAGCTGCTGAATCTGGCCGTTGATATCATCCTGGCCTATTCCGATAAACCCATCAGGCTGGCGATCAAGGCCGGATTCATCATTTCCATTGTCAGTTTTGGTTTTGCCATTTACAATGTGGTCCGGGCACTGGCCGGTGGCTTTGATGTATTGGGATACGGGAGCCTGATTGCCTCCATCTGGTTTTTATCAGGCCTTTTGATGCTGCTGATGGGTGTGGTGGGATTATATATCGGCAATACCTTCGAGGGTGTTAAGAAAAGGCCCATTTACATCATCAGCCAACAGGTCAACTAATCGTTGTGAATAATCCATTGCCTTGATGAGCGTTATCAGCCTGCCGGGAAAACAGATCCGGATTCTCCTTCTTATTTTGTTGATGCTCATCTGCCTGGTGAGTTTTTCCCTGGAGGTCTGGAGGGGTTATCCCGATATACCGGATCACAACCGTTTTATAACCCGTTGGTTGGGAGGTGAAAAAGAGGTAAAGCTTTACTCCCTCTATTATTTCGTGATTCTGGTCCTCAGTTTTTTCACGAATAACACCCCGCTGATCAATGTCATTTCCATCCTGTTGCTGACCGGGGCCGTATCGGCCAAATTTCTTTTGTCAGCTTTCATTTTCCGTAGAGAACTGCCGGAAATAACCAGTGATGCTTTAAAAGAAATCAGGATTGGATTTTTAAAAACAGACTCCCGGGGCATCATTCTCCTTCTTGTTTTTCTGATATGCCTAGCAGAGAACCTGATTTACAAACCAAGTGCTACCATGGCCCTGGGGTACCTGCCGGTCAATACCTGGCACAACTCCACGACCATTTTCCTGAT
>CAYWHE010000348.1:0-2097 GCA_964458125.1 uncultured Flavobacteriaceae bacterium
GGATGCAACGGTGAAAAGCAATGCGGCACCTATCATGCAAACGGTTTTGATATATGGGTGATCATGCACGGCACCGGAACGGATGTGTTTAATGCCTACCTGTTATCCTCAACGGGTTTAAACATGACACCGGTTTCCACCGCCATAGGACTGGTACACACCTCACCCTACGGGCAAATGAAAATAACCCCCGACGGAAGCAAGATAGCCGTGGGCATTTACAATACGGGTATCGCCATGGAGATGGTGGATTTCGATGTGGCTACCGGTGTTATTTCAAACAACATTGCATTTCCTACAACCTATAATCAGTGTTACGGTTTGGAATTTTCCCCCAACAGTCAGATTCTTTATGCAACCTCCAACCCGGATAACAATGTCTATCAGTTTGACCTGAATGCCGGATCGGCTGCTGCGATTATTGCATCCGGTCTGATTGTGGGCACTACGGGCACCAATACGGCCGCCGGCATGCAGCTGGGACCAGACGGAAAAGTTTACCTCAGTCCGAGCGGTACCAGTTTCCTCGATGCCGTGAATTTTCCGGACAGCCTGGGTCTGGGCTGCGCCTACACCAACAACGCCGTTAACCTGAACGGCCCGCTTTGCAACCTGGGTCTGCCTGGTTTTATTTCTTCTTATTTTAATCAGTTCAATTCCATCAATTCCTGCCTGGGCGACTCCACTTTTTTTAACTGTGGCTCTGTATTCGGTTTGGGCGGTGCGGCATGGAATTTCGGGGATACGGCTTCCGGCGTCAACAACCTGGCCTACGTATTTTATCCCGTGCATTACTATTCCGCAGCCGGCACTTACCAGGTGGAACTGGTGAAATATTTTCTGAACGGAAATATCGATACCATATTCCTCCAGGTTCAGATTAACGCTCCGCCCGTTTTCAGCCTGGGCAATGATACGACCGTCTGCAGCGGCGGTTCCGTCCTGCTCAATGCCGGTTCGGGGTTCAGTAGCTACCTCTGGCCCGGCGGATCCACCGATTCCACGTTCCTCGCCCTTGATTCGGGCACGTATGTGGTCCAGGTTACACAAGGCGGTTGTACGGGCTCCGATACGGTTTCCGTCTTTTATTCCCCCTGCGCTACACCTGGAGTTGCATTGACTTCAAGCGATTCCGTGTTCTGCGGAAAAAAATGCATAGACTTTTTCGACCTGAGCACCAACAGCCCGACCAGCTGGCTGTGGTTGTTTCCGGGTGCCGACAGTACCAGCAGTACACTGCAGAATCCAACCAACATCTGTTATAACAGTTACGGCATATTTGATGTGACGCTTATCGCCTGCAATGCCGCAGGTTGCGATACCCTTGTCATCCCAGGATATATCCAGGAATACCAGAACCCTCCCGTTCCGGTGATTACGTCCAGTTTTGATACCCTGTTCTGTTCCCCGGCTTATTCCTATCAGTGGTGTAATTCTTCCGGTTCCATTCCCGGGGCCACCGGTTCTTTTTATGTATATCAGCAACAGGGTCTCTATTATGTCATCGTCACCGACAGCAACGGATGTGCAGCTTCCTCTTCCCTGGTCTATACCGGAGTTTCCGAGGCCCATGGGGATATGAACGGGGTTACAGCTTTTCCGAATCCCGGTTCCGGGATGATGGTGGTTCAGTTTCCCGAAGGAATCAATGAATCCTTAAACCTGGGTGTGCATGATGTGCTGGGCAGGCAGCTTCTCAGCCGGCTGATCCCGCCTGCAACCGCCTCCGTTCAACTGAACCTGGAGAAATTTTCGGAGGGAGTTTATTTTATCCGCGTGAACAATGTAAACCGGCAGGCCGTGGTGAAGGTGGTGCTTCACCATTAACCCGCTTCAGCCGTTGGCGGAACCGGCGGAACGGGAATAACGCTTCAATCGGGGCTGGTTCTCAGGTGCAGGTTTCAAAGCGGGATCCACGCCAGGCAAAGGATGCAATCCTGTTGACGCTGCAACCGGTTGCCGCCTGAACAGGCAGTTTGAAGGTTCCGGTATCAGCATATTTATTTTGCAATCATTAAAATATGTTTATCTTTACAAAAGCCTTTGTTGAATCGTAATGCAGGAAAAGTTTACCGCACCCGCGTTACCCTTACCGTT
>CAYWHE010000349.1:0-2070 GCA_964458125.1 uncultured Flavobacteriaceae bacterium
CCTGTGGTGATGCTGCCGCATTCCTGCTCCACACCCATGGCGCAGGCGCTGTTGATGGTGGCTGCATTCAGCGCCTCTTCGGGCAGCATCTTCAGTCTGATGCAGGCCAGGGAAAGGATGAAGCCCATGCGTCCTGAAGGCGAGGACCCCGGGTTGTAATCGGAGGCCAGGGCCAGCGGAAGACCGGCTTCCATCATCCTTCTGGCAGGAGGATCGTGCAGACCGAGGAAGAATGCCGTACTGGGCAGCAGGGTCGGAATAGTTTCCGAAGCCAGCAGCGCCTGGATTTCTGCTTCACCGGTAAACTCCAGGTGGTCAACGGACAAGGCGCCCTGCCTGACGCCTGCCTGAATCCCGCCGGAATAATCCAGTTCATTGGCATGAATCTTCGGTTTCAACCCGTAACGGGCTCCCGCTTCCAGAATGATTTCGGTTTCCTCAACCGTATAAAAACCGCGGTCACAAAACACATCGATGTAATCGGACAGGTCTTCAGCGGCTATAACCGGGAGCATTTTATGGATCATCAGGTCCAGGTAAGCTTTCCGGTTTTCCTTGTACGCCAACGGCATGGCATGGGCCCCGAGAAATGTGGCCCGGATGGGAATCGGTGAAACGGACTTCAGCCGCTTGATCACCCGCAGCATTTTGAGTTCGCCATCTACGCTGAGACCATATCCGCTTTTAATTTCCACGGCACCCGTACCCTGCCCGATAATCTCATCGAGGCGCATTCGTGCTGATTCAAACAGTTCATCTTCGGAAGCCTGGTTGAGTCTGGTGGCAGAATTTAAAATCCCGCCTCCGCGCCGGGCGATTTCTTCATAGGACAAGCCCCTGATCCTGTCCACAAACTCCGCTTCCCTGTACCCGGCAAACACAAGATGAGTATGCGGATCGCAGAAGGCTGGCAACACCATGCGGCCCGAAGCATCGAGAACCTCTCCTTCAAAACCGGCTAAAAGTTTCGTTTCCGTTCCGTCATGCCGTCCATAACGGCTGATCCTGTCACCTTCGCACCACAACCAGGCATTTTGCAGGCAGGGCAACACAGCCATATCAGCGCCTTTTACAGGACCTGATATTCCTTCCCTGACCTGGACCAGGGTTTTAATATTTTTTATCAGCAGGCTCATGAACCGGGTAACGATCAGGGTACAAAGAAAACAAAGTACCGTAATATAAAAAAGCCGATGGTTCATGCGCGCTTGCTATTCCGAAACCTTTATTTTCTTATTCCGGTCAGGAATACTTCGTGCAGGCATTCCACGTGATCCTGTATTATAAAATAAGGTCAAACCCAGGGTCCGGGATAAAATGGTTTCAACGGAATTATCCTTTTGAATTCAGACGTAGTCCTTAAATCTGTAACAACACCGCTCCTTCCCTTTCCCGGCACGCCGTATAAAGGCGAACCGGCGCTTGACTGATTTTTGACAATTTATACGATTTTTATACTTTCGTTTTTCTTAATCCGGTATGTTTGCCAATGCCATTCCAGGGTTATGGGAAGACCAGGGATCCGGAAAACACTCACTTCAAATCCAAATCACAAATCAACCGCTATGAAAAAATCCATTATCCGTTTATCGCTCATCCTGTCCGGCAGCATGTTGCTGTATTCCTGTAAAACCCAACGGGTATCCCCGGCTCCCCTGATTGCCTGTGCCGATCCAAAACCAACCTACAACGCCGATATCAAACCGATACTGGATTCCCATTGCGCGGCCACCTGCCATAGCGCCAAAAACAAGGCCGGCGGCATTAACCTGAGCGCCTATTCCACCTCAAAGGCTGTTGCTGTCAAGAAGAAGTTCCTGGGAGCCATCCGTCATCAGGCCGGCTTTCCGGCCATGCCCAGGAAGGCACCTAAACTTTCCGACGCCGATATCAACAAAATCGCCTGCTGGGTTCAGAACGGCACCCCGGAATAAACAATTCCCTGTTATTTCAGTACCGGAGAATAGGTCATGCTGCATCCCGAAATCATGAACTTCAATGAAACTCCTCGCAGTAAGCTGCGAGGTATCAACATGGAAAATTTTATTTGTTCGCCGCAAGCGGCGGGGA
>CAYWHE010000350.1:0-2037 GCA_964458125.1 uncultured Flavobacteriaceae bacterium
AACCTATCGGCAGTTGAAACCCTATTCCATGGTGAACGACTACATCAATGAAGCGCTGAATGGCATTGAACTCATTGCCTTCGCTTCCAATTTTAAAAAGCTGGCCGGTTTGTGTACCGCTGATTCGGTGGATGCCTTGGCCATCGGGGCGGAAGCCAAAAAAATTGCCGGATCCGACGGATTCTTTAAGAATTACCATCAGCCCACGGATAAGGCCATCTGCAAGGCCATGTTAAAGATTTACATGGAAGATATTGATCCGAAAATGCGGCCCGCCTTTTACGAAGAAATCCGTAAAAAATACAAGGGATCCATTGATCGCTATGTGGATGCACTGTTCAAGAAGACCTGGTTTATTAACCGCGAGAAAGCAAAAAGCATCCTGTCCTCTTTTACGGCAGCAGACCTGAAAAAAATTACCGGGGACCCGGCATACCAGATGTTCCAGAACATTTCAACCCTTCAGGCAAGCCTGGCTGGACCGTTGTCGGAGTATTCGGAAAAGGTGACCAGGCTACAGCGTTTGTTTCTTTCGGGGTTAAGGGAAATGCAGCGGGACCGGAAATTTTACCCGGATGCCAACCAGACGCTCCGTGTAGCATACGGAAATGTAAAGGGTTTTGAACCCCGTGACGGATTGCTGTATAATTACTTTACAACACTGGAAGGTGTCATGCAAAAGGCCGATTCAACCAACGAGGAATTTCACGTGCCGGCACGCCTGGTGGAGTTATACATGAAGAAGGAATACGGACGTTACGGCAGCAACGGGGTGATGCCCGTAGCCTTCCTGGCCAGCAATCACACGACGGGGGGTAATTCGGGAAGCCCGGTCCTGAACAGCACCGGGCAGCTTATTGGTACCAATTTCGATCGCGTATGGGAAGGCACCATGAGCGACATCATGTACGACCCGGAAATATGCAGGAATATCGTTCTCGATATACGCTACACCCTCTTTATCATCGATAAATTTGCCGGGGCAGGGTACCTGCTGAAGGAAATGAATATTGTTCAGTAGTTGTGTTCAGAATCCGAAACATTTATCCATTTCACCTTTCTTTTTTCGTTTTCCGTCCAACTTGCCGATCCAGGGATTGTATACCAGGGTAATGGTGACCGTAGTATAACTGTCGTTTGCATAGTTGTTTCCGCGATGGACACCCGCTGAGGGAAAACGGCCATCGGTGCGTTTGCTTGAAAACAACACGGCTGTAGTGCCATTTGGCGTGGCGGCCAGTGCAGCCGAATCCGGATAAAATTTGCTGACATCATCCAGGTAATCCGTAAAAGTAAAGTGGTTGCTGATTTCAAAACGCAGGCGGAGGCCGGGCAGCAGACTGGCATAAAACCCGATGAATGCAGGTATTACGGCCTGCCGGAGTTGGTATGGTTTGGGATTTCCCCCGCCTTCAATGAACTGACCTTCCGTTCCCAAAGGCTGGAGTTTCACCAGGTTGCCGTCCCGTTCGGCCTCCGGATTAAAGGTGAATAAACCGATTCCTCCTCCGATAAACGGGTTGATGATAAACCGGGTTCGAAACTTAAAGAGCGAGACTTCTGCAAAAATCGACAACTCATTCAGTTTGGTCTGGAAACTGAGATTCCGTTTCCGGTAACCGCTGCCGAGAGCATAAACATCATTACCAATCAGTTTCCCTTTGAAATACTGCAGGCCGATGCAGGCCCGGTCAATCATATATATGCCGGCGGCGGCAGTTAATACCGGCTTGACCAGTTTAGAATGCGTCAGGACACGGTCGTTAAGATCCCCGTTATAATAAATGATGCCAGCCCCGGCCCGGATAAAGAAACGGCCCTGGGTAAAACCGGTCAGGCCAGCCAGCAGCAGTAAACCGCAAGGAATGAAAATTTTCAGGAGACGCTGGCCCATGGCATTTAAAAAAGGAAACGTTTACAAGGTACGACATTTACGGAAAATCTGCCCTATACATGGGATCCGTTTCACCTTCAGTCTTTTCAGTTAAAATGGTACCGTTCATTTCCGCTGGAACGGATATGCCCATCAGGTGCAGC
>CAYWHE010000351.1:0-2009 GCA_964458125.1 uncultured Flavobacteriaceae bacterium
TAAACGAGGTAACCTTTCAGAATGAACAGGCCGAAAATTAAATGCATCATCATTGACGATGATATTTTTACCTGTGAACAACTGGCTTTAAAAATAAGGAAACAGTTGCCGTTCCTGGAACTGATCCGGACCTGTGAAAATGCCATTGAAGGCATGGAAGCCATCAGGAAATTCAATCCCGGTCTTGTTTTCCTGGATATTCGTATGCCCGGGTTAAGCGGTTTTGACATGCTCGATAAAATTGGCGTGCAGCATTTTGAAGTGATTTTTATTACTTCCTATAATGAATACGCCATCCGGGCCATCCGGTACAGCGCCCTTGATTACCTCCTGAAGCCCATTCGGGATATGGAATTGCTGGCTGCTGCTGACAGGATCCGGGATACGCAGAACCTGCTTTCGATGAAGAGCCGGCTGGCGAACCTGGTGAACAATATGGAATCCAAAGCCCAGGCCGGTTTTACCCTGCTGATCCCGGCAAGGCAGGGCGAGAAAAGCATTGTGGTCAGCGAGGTGATCAGGTGCGAAGCGGATTCCAACTATACGCATTTTATTTTATCCGATGGAAGCCGATACACTGCCTCCCGCACACTGAAGGAATACGAGTCCATGCTTCCGCCGGAACAGTTTATCCGGGTCCATAAATCCCATATCATCAATGTCGATTATGTCAAAGGGATCAGCTCCGCTCACGTGATCCGGATGAAGGACAACGTCAATATTGAGATTTCAAGAAGGCGCCTGCAGGAAACGCTGGCCTTGCTGAGAAAAACGGAGGGACAATGGGATTGAATGACAGGCGGGACAGGATTCAGTCTAAATGAACCGGAAATGATGAAAACTAAACAGGTCCTGGTTACCGGAGCCAGCCAGGGCATCGGACTGGAGATATGCAGACAATTAGGGAAGTCCGGCTGGCAGGTCTGGCTTACGGCAAGAAACAGCGAGGAGGGCCGCAGCGCGGTCAGGCAGTTAAACGAACAAAATATTCGCGCTGATTTTATATTCCTTGACATTACAGATACCGTCAGTATCCGGAAGGCCTTTCAGGCCTTGCAACATCAATCCGCCATCCTGGACGTGCTGATAAACAATGCCGCTATCCTGTTACCTGATGACAGACAAATCCTGACCGCTTCTGATGACATACTGAAGTCCACCATTCAGACTAACGTATACGGTGCTTTGCGGGTGGTACAAAACTTTTTGCCGCTGTTTGTACGCGGAAGCCGCATCATCAACATGTCAAGCGGGGGAGGCTCCATGGATGATGAAGTGGAAGGCTGGGCCCCTGTTTACTGCCTGTCTAAAACCATGCTCAATGCCCTCACCAGGCAGCTTGATTTTGCACTCCGCTCCGAAGGTATCGTGGTGAACAGCATGTGCCCGGGATGGGTGAAAACCCGGATGGGGGGAGCGGGTGCGGACCGGCCTGTGGAAAAAGGTGCGGAGACTGCCGTATGGCTGGCCACGACCCCGGAAATCCCTTCCGGAAAGTTTTTCAGGGATAAAAAAATAATTCCCTGGTAGCGGAAAAAATCTGTTTTTTTTATTTTTATTTCATTCAAACGGCAAATAGCATGCTGTCAGGTTTACTGATTCTGTTAGGTTTACTTCAACCTTTACAGCAAAATTATTCCGACTAAGTTTCCGGTTTAACCAGGGCAACATCATTGAAAATACATGTGAAAACAGGGATAATTCCAATCGGTAAGTTTAAATTACCCTCCCTCCGCAACGTCAAGTTTTCGACTCCTTACCTGCAGGACGGGAGGATCAGGAAACTGGAAATGTGGCGGAGCAATACCGCTCCGGAATTCAAATCTCTTCCACGTTTGATTCCGCCATGGTTTACGGAAGCATGATGAGCGATATGGAAAGGGATAACCTGGTCCTGTTTTTAAAAACCTTAACCGATAGTGCATTTGCTGCAGATAAACGTTTCAGCCAAACGGTTAAATCAATGAGACTATCGTTTCAGAAGCTCCAGAGGAGCGAACTGAAGCGAT
>CAYWHE010000352.1:0-1968 GCA_964458125.1 uncultured Flavobacteriaceae bacterium
TGAAGGTAACCTGCACCGGCTCCTGCTTCCCGGATCTCAGCAGGGTGATGAGTTCCTTATTGCTCATCCCGGATTTTATCCGGTAACGGCCTGGCCTGATGCGTTCGGTATAACCCATCCGTTCTGCCACCCATTGAAAGGAAGCACTGTTGAGCAACAGATTTTGTTGTTGCAGCAAACGCATGACCTGCGGAAATTGTGCACCAGTGGGTATCAGCAGGTAACTTTCACGGTCAGCATTTCCCTGTATATTGGGAGAAAAAATCTGATTATAAAAATTTATTCCCAGCAATGCGGCGGAAACAAACGTAATGGCCAGGAAGGAAACCAGGATTTTTTTCCAGCGGGGTATTTTTCTTGATTTTTTAGCTGACATATCAGTAGGCGATGGCTATCCGGGAAAGAATTTCGCGGGCCCTGATGTTACCAGGATTTTTCTTCAACAACATTTTCAGCAGGTTTCCGGCCCTTTCCGGCTGATCCATGTAAAGATACAAACCTGCCTTATTCATCCAGGCATTTTCATAATCCGGGTTCAACCGGAGGCTTTTATCATAGCACTTTGCCGCCATAACCGTATCCCCATAGAGAGACAGGTGTATGAAACCGAGGTTTGAATAGGCCTGGTAATAGCCTGAATCCTCCTGCAGGATAAATTCAAAAACTTTCCGTGCACCGGCAATATCCTTATTTTCCATGAGAGAAGCGCCCAGTTTATTCTGAAAATCCATCACAAAGGGGGCCAGTTCAGTTGCGCGTTTGTAAAAAGAAAGGGCTCTGGCGGGCAACGCCAGGCTCGTATACGACTCTCCAATCCTGTAACAGGTCCAGGCATCTGCGTTGGCGTATTCCCTTTTATTCAGCCAGCCCGTTACCTGATTGTTTTCTCGGGCAAGGCTGACCACGCCGGAATAATCATTCCTCAAAAACCGGATATGAACGAGCAGGGAAAATTTTCTTTTCCCGGATATCGAAGGATCCCTTTGCAGGCAGGCCTGGGCCGAATCGAGCATGGATAAGTCTGCATTGAATTTTTCAAAATAGGCGATATAGGCTTTGGCAACGGCTTCAGCGGGCGCCAGTGCATTATTGATGCAGGTAATGCCTGTAAATTTTTTCACTTCATCCTTCCTTTTCGACGGATACTGTATCTGTATACGATGATCGGTGACGGTGACGTGGGGAATATCGGTTGCACCGCTGCGAGGCATGTGGCAGGATACGCAGTTATTCCCGGCTGGTTTCCGTCTTTCTTCGGGCAAAGCGCATAAGGCATCCTTACCGGCATGATGACAGCCGGAACAGGCTTTGTTGAACAGCTCCTTTCCGGTGACACGTACACTCACATGCGGGTTATGACAGGTCACGCAGGTAATGGAATTCATATAGGGAAACAGATCCTGCCCTTCAGGTACATTTTCTCCGGTCTCCATTCGTTTGCGTGTTTCCAGGAAACAACGGCTTTGTTTCAGACGCTCGGCATGGGAGGCCATGATGTGTTCGTGATCCCGGCCACTGAATACGGGCATAAAGACGTTCATGACGGAGGAAAGGGACATGCCCGGGCGGAAGTCAAAAAATGATTTTTCATCCCGGAGTACGGCATTGCCCTGGATATGGCAGCGCTGGCAAATGTCGAACTGAAGGTCTACCGGCAACTTGGCTGGATTTACAATGGAATAGTCGATTTCTTTGGAAACATCCACCAACACGGAAGCCCGCTTCAACTGAACATGCGCCGAGCCGGGACCATGGCATCGTTCACAGTCAATGCCGTTTTTCAGGGAGCTGTATTTATTTTCCGAGCCCATCACAAAATCCGGGTATGCGTTATGGCAACTCATGCATTCCAGCCCGATCATCCTGCTGAAACGGGTATTGTTTCCATTTTCAAATCCGGGTGCCATGTCCCATTGGGCGCGCTGCGTATAGAACGTGACCGGTACCTGGTGCAGGTAGCCGTTTGTA
>CAYWHE010000353.1:0-1957 GCA_964458125.1 uncultured Flavobacteriaceae bacterium
GCAATTTAATAGATAATATAATTTAAATGAACCCTTTAAAGAATCCGGCACCTTTCATGTAAACCAAAAACCCCTGCGATACTACTCTCACAAGGGTTTTAAGTATTTATAAAATTTGTTGGGTGGGCCCACCTGGGCTCGAACCAGGGACCAACTGATTATGAGTCAGCTACTCTAACCGACTGAGCTATAGGCCCGTTTTGAATGGGATGCGAAATTAATTATTAAACTGTAAATTTCAAACAATACCACTGACAGGCCCTTGGGGTCAGGTAAATCATCTCATTGAAGCGCCTGGTTGAAAGCATTTGCAGGAACTGTAAAGGAAGAAATCTTAACCATTTAGCGGGGCTTTATCCAGGACAACAGACCGGTCCGGTGAATTTTTCAACAGCCTTAAGTCGATAACTATCAGATTATTGTACATTTTTTTTAGTTACCATTGCAGCCAATCTGAAAAACAGCCAGACACATGAAAAAACCTGCCCGGTTTTTACTGTTGATGAGTTCCGTATGGATATCCTGTTCTGCATACAACAATAACCCGGATATGGATTGTGATTCAGCCGAATTACGGGTGATTAATACCGGTATGGATACCATTCCCTATGCCTTCGGTTCTGACTTGATGAACAGCAAACTGGCGCCCGGAGACAGCATTTCCCGTTTTCTGGGTCCCGTACATATCAACGCGGAAGAACAAAGCACCTGGGAGGTGGATTTTATAACGCCACATAAAACCTATACCGTTGAGGTGAATGAATGCCTGGAACGCCTTCATGTTCATGAGCCGTGAAAAATAAAGTATGAACGTTAACAGGCCTTTTCAGGTACCAGGCTTTTCCGGTTTATGATTAAAAACATCATCTTCGACCTGGGAGGGGTGATCCTGGATGTGGATTACTACCGGGCCGTGGAAGTTTTTCGCAACATGGGTATTCCGGAATTTGACGCCATTTACTCCCAGCAAAAACAGGCCCTTTTATTCGACCGGTTTGAAAAAGGTGAACTTACTGCCGCCGAATTCCGGCAGGTAATCCGGAACATGAACCAGGCATTGGATGATGCATCCATCGATAAAGCCTGGAATTCCATGATCCTGGAAACTCCGCCGGAACGGATGAATTTCCTGGAAAAATTAAATTCCCGGTTCAGGCTATACCTGCTCAGCAACACCAATGAAATTCACATCCGCCACTTTACGGAATATTTTTCGAAAACCTTTGGTCCTGGACGTTTTGAGGCCCTTTTCAAAAAAATTTACCTTTCTTCCCTTTTGGGCATGCGCAAACCTGAATCCGGTATTTTTAACCTGGTGATTTCCGAAAACGCACTGATTCCGGAGGAAACCTTGTTCATTGATGATTCGGCACAGCATGTGGAAGGCGCTCGGCGAACAGGTTTGCATACCCTGCTGCTCCCGCGGGGAAAGAAAATCGAATCCTTTCTCCTTCCGGCACTGGAACAGTTTCAGTGAGCTTTGCCGGGCAGCCTGTGCAGCCTATACCCGCACAGAAAAAGGAGAATCCCTGTTCCGCCCATGACCAGGTGGAGAAAATCAAGGGTATGAACCCCAGGGCAATTCCAGGATGACGATCCAGCCGGTTAAAACCAATCCCTGAAATATAATCCAGCGCGGGCAGGCTCTCATACCAGGCAAAACCAGGCTGGCTGTAAGCCTACTTTGCAATCCGTTCATGATCAGCAATAACAGTCCCGGAATTAGGTAATCGTCAAAAGGAGCATGTTGCAGGTAACTTAATGACAACCCTGATGATTCTCCACCGGGGTCGCTGATAAGTTTCCAGCCTCCCTGAATCGCTCCGGTACCATTGAACAGCAGTAACAGAATGGAAAATAAACGCCATAACCGGCTGGACAATCTGCCTGAAGCGTCTGCCATGGTTCTGGTACAGGACTCAAAAATACATGAAATCCGCTGACCTGTTTTTATATT
>CAYWHE010000354.1:0-1906 GCA_964458125.1 uncultured Flavobacteriaceae bacterium
ATAAGAATGACAAAATAACCAAGAGCCCATTTTCATGCTAATTTAATAGAAATGAAACCAAAAGCAGAATTAACAGGAACCGATTTTTTTAAGGTACCAAAAGACAGGATAGCGGCAGGGTTTTTCCAACGGAAATGATTTTCCAGCCTGGTTACAAAGCTGGAACCTAAAAAAAACAGTCCTGCAGTGAAAAACCTGCAGAACTGTTTTTTCCGGCAGTAAGCCAGTCGGTTTTGAACTAACCTATTTTAAAAGGGATACATCCCCTTCATACAGAATTACCTCTCCATCCCTGAATTCAACCTCCACGTAATACACATAAACCCCCGGATTCATGGGTCTTCCCCTGTGCCGGCCGTCCCAACCGTATGCAGGGTCATTTGGTTGGAAATCATACAGTTCCATCATAGTTTCCCCCCAACGGTTGAAGACCAGGAAAGATTTGATCCGGGAAACGGAATTGTCCCTGGAATGAACATAAAACAGATCATTAAAACCGTCGTCATCCGGTGAAAAAGCATTGGGTATGAATACCGGCCTTACCTTGCGAACAAAGATGGTCTCATCGTCAGCGTCCATACAACCATTGGTATCTATTATCGTTACCGAGAATTCTGTGGTCGCGGTCGGCATCACGGAAATGGATGTCGGGTTTCCGCTCAAGGCCAAAGAATCCGGTTGCCAGATGATGGTATCCAGGGTAACGTTGGGATTAAATACGGCCCTGAGTGTGATCGACTCACCTTCTTCAATGGTATTTTGCCCTGCTTCAAGGTCGGTTACCAGGGTAACGGTCAATTCCTCGGGCTGGGTCAGATTAATGGACAATTCGGAGATGCAACCATTTTGATCCCTCACCACCAGCGTATAGGTTTCAGGCCCGAGGAAGGCAAATTGGGTTTGGGAGTTAAACGGACCGCCGTTGAAACTGTACTGGTATGGAGGAGAGCCGCCATTGACATTCTCTATCGTAATTGCGCCGTCATTGGCCTGGAAACAGGAAATCTCAGAAATTCCGATCTCTGCAACGGGAGAGGCATTTTCGGAGGTTACCTCCACCTGATCCGTCGATGAACACCCCAGTTCATTGGTTACAGTGAGGGTGTAGACCCCTGGTTGGTTCACATCGATCAAGGGGTTATCAGAATCAGGAATAACAATATCCGGATTATTGACCGTCCAGGCATAGGTGATCCCGGTACCGGAGGAACTATTGCCTCCCAGGCTGACGACGCCCACCGAGCAAGTCAATAACTGATCTTCGCCGGCTACGGCCTTTGGTGTTGCTTCAACGACAACCTGTACTGAGGTTTCATCATCCGCACAGGGAGCGGCAGCATCGAGAAAATAGCGGAACAGGTAAGTCCCGGCTGACTGGCTGGCCGGGTTGAAAGTGCCGGCTGCGGCATTAAACGCACCTCCGGTAGATGGAATGGCCGATACCTCCGTCCAAATGCCGCCGTTTTGTTCACCGGTGATTAGGTCCGCCAGGTTAACCGGGGCGCCTTCTCCCTGGCAAAACCTGGCAGCAGCTTGCGCCGTGCCCGCGTCGACAGGCTGGCTGACCGTCAGGGTCCAGGTGTCGTTGCCGGGATACACACAATTGGCATCTGCGCCATCCTGGATGGAGATCACTTGCAGGGTGATGTTTTGGGTAACATTGCTGAAGGGTATAATACCGTTATCGGCAAGAGTGACTGGCGCCTGTTGGGTCCCGTTTATGGCGTAGGTCACCACAAAAGGCCCTGCACTGGAGGTGTTAAAGTCAAACGCCAATTGGGTAGAGCTGCCCGCGCATAAAGTCTGTGAAGGTGAAAGGGTCAGGTTGAGCGGAAGGCAATTGTTGGCAATGCAACTTGCTTCTCCCGGCTCACTGTTGCCACAGGGGCCCGTGCCGACAGCTATC
>CAYWHE010000355.1:0-1894 GCA_964458125.1 uncultured Flavobacteriaceae bacterium
GCGTCGAGTGCGGCGCGGCGATGTAGAAGGGCACGCCTGCGGCCTGGGCGGCGAGAATTCCTGCTCATCACCTCCGGTTATCACATGCGCAGATCCCTGGCCTGTTTTGAAAAAGCCGGTTTCCGCGTGGACCCCTTCCCGGTTGATGAGCACAGCGGCAAACCGGAGTTTACGCCAGATAAACTATTTCTGCCCGAAGCCGCCAACCTCGAAACCTGGGATCTGCTGCTGCATGAATGGGTGGGCTATGTCATGTATAAACTGGCGGGATATATTTAATATCTTCGTTTGCATTTCCCAAGGCATGTGGCGGGGCGTGCCAATTCATTCCGGAACAGGTATAAGCTGCCGGCATCGAAAAGTTTAAAATTTTAGTTGGTCGATTGAAACCTTTATCATACCAGCCGGGAGACGGCAGTTCACAAGAAGCAGGAGGCATTTGCCGGATTTCCGGTTTCCTTCAGGGAAAATCACCGGAACAATCCTGCAGTCCTTCAACCCAAAACTATACCCTCAGCCTTTAAAGATATCCAAATGGAACCGAAATACGATTTGATCCGTTACCGTCATGATCTGGAAGTGGTGCGGAATACGGCCGCTCAGGTGATTAAAGATTTTGGTCTTTTCAATATCGACATATCGTTCAGCGGAAATGAATCGACGGCGTATGAAGAGCTGAAAACACAACTCAAGCCGGCATTGCTGGAACTCTACAATACAGACTACAACAGGCTGAAATCGCTGCTTTACCGCATCGACATGCCCGAACAGAAAGTGAAGGCGTTACCCGCCGCCAACAAAGAAGCTATGATTGCCGGGCTTACCGACCTGGTCCTGGAAAGAGAACTGATCAAGGTGATTACCCGGAAGCTATACGCTGCCAGGAAAAAATGAACCGTTCCCGCCTCTTCATTCATTTATCCCTTACCGTTATTCTTTGGGGACGGGCAGCCCCGGGCAGGGCCCAGGAACTCATCAAATCCATTCAGCTGGACTCCGTGATGGTGCAGGCCGTCAAAGGCGGGTTCAGTGTGGAAGATTTTATCGAACTGGTTAAAAACGACACTTCCTTTTATACCTCCTTTAAGAACCTGCATGCGTATCCATTTAAATTTAAAACCAGCCTGGCCGTGTTTACCCCGGAAGATAAGGAAAAAGCCACCCTGTACCGGGAAGCTGCCCATCATGTTGAGGGAAACCGGGAATGGACGGAAATCACCCGGGAACAGAGCACCGGTAACCTTTATAAAAGAAATAAAACGTTTAAATACTATACGGCGGAGCTGCTTGATTATACATTTTTCCCGAAAGACACGGGCAGCCTGGTCCGCCGGAACGGTACGGGACGAAGCACTGAAAATGATCAGAACAACAGCAATTACGAACGGCTGAAAACACTCATCTTCAACCCGGGAACGGAAGTGAAAGGAGTGCCCCTGATCGGGAAAAAGATGGCCATCTTTGAAGATGAAATGAGCCGTTATTACGATTACTTCATCAATGCCGAGAACTACCAGGACAGCATCCGGTGTTATAAGTTTATATGCCGGGCCAGGCAGGATGCCCTGCAAAAAACCAGCGATAAAGCCGTCATCAAGGAACTGATTTCCTGGTTCGACCGGAAAACGTTCAACATTGTCAAACGGAGGTATGTGCTCTCCTACCAGTCGGTTTTTTTTGATTTTGATGTAACCATGGAAATCAACCTGACCCAGATCAACGGGGCCCTGGTGCCGGTGCTCAATACCTATAAAGGTTACTGGGATATCCCCTTCCGGAAGGCGGAAATAGTCGGGTTTACCCTGAACTTCAGCGATTACGAAATCACCCGTTAAAACGAAGGTGCGGAACATCCGGTTGACGGGAGGTTTTTAGAAAAAAACCGACTGGTAGG
>CAYWHE010000356.1:0-1881 GCA_964458125.1 uncultured Flavobacteriaceae bacterium
ATTAAAATTGATAGTTGAACAATCCCGCCTCAGGCGGAGGGCAGGGTGCGCTCATGAGGGTGAAACCGGGGTCCATACCCGTGATTAGTGAAACTTCAATTTTAAAAACGAAGTGAATTAAAATTGATAGTTGAACAATCCCGCCTCAGGCGGAGGGCAGGGTGCGCTCATCAGGGTGAAACCGGGTTGTATGCCCGTGATTTTACACATCAGTTGAAAATCAGGACTGGAGCTTTTTAATTTCCTGTGCCAGCAGCGCTGAAGTGTCTTCCGTGTCGAAGGCCCGGGCACGTTCGGTTCCCTGTTTGCGAAGGAAACCGGCATGGGCTGCATCGTCCAGCAAGGCCGCCATGGCGCCTGCGGCAGCTGCCGGGTCATCAGCGGGAACATAGTCGGCCGCGGCTGCGCACACTTCCCTGAAAACAGGTATGTCTGAAAGCATCAGCGGACATCCGCAGGCCATGGCTTCCAGGTTGTTCAACCCGAATCCTTCGTATAGGGATAGGTTTATCAAGGCACGGGCATTTTTATAAAGGGAAACCAGCCGTTCATCAGAGACCCCATTCAGCCATTCGATACGGGGGTGCTGTAAAAATTCAGGGAGGAGACCATGATCCCTGAAATTCGTACTTTTCCTTCCTGCGATCAGTAATTTAATTCCGGTCCTGTTCAGGCGAATAAACGCGCTGCAAACAGTCTTCAGATTTTTTCTGGGATCAAGATTACCTGCTGCGAGAAAATAAGGTGTTTCCGGAACGACGGAACGGTCGGACTGGATCAGCCCGGTAAATTCACCGGAAAGGGAATTGGGGATAACGGATATGGATGTTTCGGGAATGCCGTAAATCCTGTTCAGTTCACCGGCCGAAAACCGGCTGACCGTAATCAGTTTTCTGCAGTTGCGGGCCACGCGGGGCATCAGCCAGCGGTAGTACCAGGTGAAACGCCTGGAAAACCAGGGCTCATCCTGTTCGAAAGCCAGATCGTGAATGGTGTTGATCTGGTTCAGGTAGGCGAATGGAGCCGTATTGCACAGGTTTACCAGCAGGGGGCTTCCGGCCTTTTTCAGCCAGGCGGGCAGTTCCGTCTGCTCCCAGGCTGGTCCTTTAAATCGGCCTATGGGAACGGCATTCAGCTTCCCGGCCAGGTCAGGATGACTGATTTCCCTGCAGGTCAGGAATACCAGGTCGGGCATTTTTTCCCGGAGGGCCAGCGAGAGGGTGCGAGCATAATGCTGAACACCGCTGAAGGGCTGGGTCAGAAAGCGGGCATTCACATAAACAGGCATCAATGGAAACGGTCAGGACCGGGGCTGCTGCATCCCGGGTTGGTTAATAAAACTCAAAATTAACTTTAATTTCTATTTTTGCGGGAAATTTGGAGGGGTGAAGTTTGCCATGGAAGATCGAACCAGGCTGAAAAAAACAAAAGGTTATGTAGAGGTGGTGACGGCCGTGGCATTGAAGAATGTCTCCCTGCGCTATAAAAACTCCATATTCGGGTTTCTCTGGAGCCTGCTCACCCCGATGATTTACCTGTTGATCTTTACCTTTATTTTTAATCACGCCTTTCCCGACATCGACAATTACCCCTTGTTTGTACTCACCGGCATTGTCTTCTGGAGTTTCTTTTCCGGATCAACCATACAGATCATGAATTCCGTGGTGGAAAGCGCCGGTGTTTTGAAATCCCTCCGGATTCCCGTCATCATTTTCCCGCTGTCCGCTTTGATCGCTTCGCTGATCAACCTGGGTTTTTCCCTGCTTGTTTTTATCGTCCTGATGCTTTTTTTCGGTTTTGTTCCCTCCCTGGTCAACCTGGTTGTTTTCCCGGCCATCATCCTGTTTTCGATCTTTACTTTTGGTTTCAGCCTGATCCTCT
>CAYWHE010000357.1:0-1849 GCA_964458125.1 uncultured Flavobacteriaceae bacterium
AAATTTTATTCCTGCTGAATCTCCAATAGTCCAATTCCAATTCTCTTTTTGTGCAAAAGCGAAACTTTGAAATAGAACGAGGATTTGAAAAATAATAGATACCGATTTCATTTTTAATCTCCCAGTAGGCTCAAGGCTCTTACTCGTGCCGTTTCATTAGGTCAAAAATAGCATTTTATATGACTTTGACAAAGCATCTAAATAAACTAAACAGGCTCTTCGTCAAATCCCCAAAAACACGGGCCTCAGCCTAGCGACCAAGGAGAAGAACACAACAAAAGAGATAAACGCTTTAATTCAATAAAAACCGGTTGGCCAGGAAAAATAAAAGTCCCGCCAAAGCGCTGATCAGTATCCAGGTGATCATATGAATTTTTAATTTTTGAAGCGCATACAGGGAAATCAGCACCCAGCACAAAGCCGGAACATTGAGGGAATGCAAATTAACTTTTCCGCTAAATACAACGGCTTGCCCGAAAAACAACGCCAGGTTTAACACCACACCGGTAACGGCCGCTGAAACATACTGCATCATCGGTCTGATCCTGTCGCTTTGCCTGCTCATTTCAATAAGCGGTGCCCCGGCAAAAATAAAGAGAAAGCAGGGCAGAAAGGTATACCAGGTGGTTAGTAAAAGCCCTATGGTGGCCATGGGAAGCGACTGGCCCAGCTGGTTCCAGGCGCCCATAAATCCCACAAAGGTCAGCACCATAATGAGCGGACCCGGAGTGGTTTCTCCGAGGGCCAGTCCGTCAACCATCTGGGCCGAACTCAGCCAGTTCAGTTTTTCCACGCTCACCTGGGCAATATACGGCAGCACGGCATAGGCTCCACCAAAGGTGACAAAGGCCGCGCTTGTAAATAAAAGGATCAGCCTGTTCCAGAATGGAAACTGCTCCCCGCTGAACATATAACAGTACCCATAAGGTAACAGCCATAAGGTGACAAACACCAGCGACTGAATAAACAAACTCTTCCAGGTAAATCTGATTCCATCAGAAGGGGTGAATTTATTGATCACAAAGGCTTCCTCTTCCACAACAGCATGCCTTGAAGCTGCTGCAGTTGGAACAGCTTTACCCTTACGGTTGAGAACAACTGATCGTATCACTCCGCCCAGTAAAGCCAGCAGGATGATGACGACAAAATTAATGTTCAGAAAAAACAGCATCAGGAAACTGATGACGGCGGCCGCAACTTCCGCCTGGCTCTTCAGCGATTTCTTTGCGATCTTCCAGAGTGCCGTAAGTACGATAGCAACTACAGCGGGTTTCAGCCCGTCGAACAAGGAAACGATCATCGGAATTTTTCCAAAATACACATAGGCCGCGCTCAGCATCCATAAAAACAACATGGAAGGAAGTACAAATAAAATTCCGGCTGCAAGCCCGCCGCGTATGCCGTGAAGCATCTTGCCCGTATAAATGGCCAGTTGCTGCGCCTCGGGACCCGGTAACAGCATGCAATAATTCAACGCATGCAGAAAACGGCTTTCCGAAATCCATTTTTTTTTCTCAACCAGAAATTCATGCATGATGGCAATTTGCCCTGCGGGTCCTCCGAAACTGATAAATCCCAGTTTCAACCAGAAAGCAAAGGCCTCCTTAAAAGTTGGTTTTACCGGGGCCATGCTATTGAGTTGGAAGTTATTTCCAGGGTTGCCTTACCATCCCAGGATCCAGGCAAAAATCAACGGTGCCACAATGGAGGCATCCGATTCAATAATAAACTTTGGCGTATGGATGTCGAGTTTTCCCCAGGTGATCTTTTCATTGGGAACAGCTCCCGAATACGATCCGTAACTGGTGGTGGAATCGCTGATCTGGCAGAAATAACTCCAGAAAGGCAC
>CAYWHE010000358.1:0-1839 GCA_964458125.1 uncultured Flavobacteriaceae bacterium
AAAACCATAGCCATGCGCCTGATCCTGATCGTTATTGTTATCCTTTCCTCCGGCATCCTGCATGCCCAGAAATATACGTTGATCAAGGGGGATACCCTGAACCGGAAGGACGCAAAAGGGCTGAAACAGGGTATGTGGAAGCGCTATTACGAAGGCGATATGCTGTTTTCGGAAGGGGTGTTTAAAAACGATATTCCGGTGGGCACCTTCCGTTCCTGGTACCGGTCCGGAAAACTCCAGGGTGAATACGTTTATGATAAATCCGGCCATCAGGCAAGGTTCACGGGCTATTTTGAAAACGGTCACCTGAAAGCGAAAGGAAATTACATCGATCAGAAAAAGGACAGCGTCTGGCTTTATTACAATGAAAACGACACGCTCACCGCGCTGGAACAATACAAAAAAGGAAAAAAGAACGGGCAATGGAAGGTTTTTTTTGATAACGGAAAAATCTCCGAATCAAGCAGCTGGCTGAATGATAAAAAGGAAGGAAAGTATGTCCAATACAGCTATGAGGGTGGAGTGAAGATGGAAGCGAATTATAAGAATGATACGATGGAGGGTGAGTTGAAACTCTATCATCCAAATGGTGTTGTAAGCTATGCCGGTCGTTACAGCCGGGGTTTGAAAACCGGAGCCTGGTACCGCTATGATGAGAACGGAAAACTGACAGAAACGGAACATTACGTGAACGGTGAACAGGTGAAATAAAATGAGTAAAAAAGGCAGGATACTGGTTGCGATGAGCGGCGGAATCGACAGTTCGGTGACGGCCATGCTGCTGCATGAAGAAGGCTATGAAGTCATCGGCCTGACGATGAAGACCTGGGACTACGCCTCGGCCGGCGCCTCCAAAAAGGAGACCGGCTGCTGCAGCCTGGATTCCATCAACGATGCCCGCAGCATTGCCGTGGAAAAAGGATTTCCGCATTATATCCTGGACATACGCATGGAATTCGGCGATGCCGTCATTGATAATTTCGTGGATGAATATATGGCAGGGCGCACTCCGAATCCCTGCGTGCTCTGCAATACGCATATCAAATGGGAAGCCCTGCTGAAACGGGCCGATATGCTGAATTGCGAGTATATCGCCACGGGTCATTACGCCAATATCCGTCTGGAAAACGGAAGGTATATTATTTCCAAAGGTAAAGATGAAGTCAAGGATCAGAGCTATGTGTTATGGGGGCTGACCCAGGAATGTCTGGCCAGAACACGTTTTCCCATAGGTTCCTGGAAAAAAACCGAAATCCGGGACATGGCCCGCGAAATGGGCTTTGAAGAACTTTCCAAAAAAAGCGAGAGTTATGAAATATGCTTTGTCCCCGATAACGATTACCGGGCTTTTCTCCGGCACCGGGTTCCCGGTCTGGATGAAAAAGTGGAAGGCGGAAATTTTGTGAACCGCGAAGGCCGGGTGGTTGGCCGTCATAAGGGTTATCCCTTTTATACCATCGGCCAGCGTAAGGGCCTCGATATGGCCTTTGGCGAACCGGCCTATGTCACCGAAATACTGCCCGAATCCAATACCGTCCGGCTGGGAAATCTCGAAGACCTGAAAAAACAGGAAATGTGGGTGAGAAAACCGAACTGGGTGAAGGTGGACCGGTGCCCGGAGGATTTGCCATTATTGACCAAAATACGCTACAAGGACCCCGGCACGATCAGTACACTGACGGCAGTGGATGACCTGGTAAAAGTCAGTTTCCACCAGCCCGTTTCCGGCGTGGCGCCGGGTCAAAGCGCTGTTTTTTATGATGGAAACGATGTCGTTGGAGGCGGGATCATTGAGAAGAAATGCGGAGGCGTATCCTGAAACTTCAATTTTAAAAACGC
>CAYWHE010000359.1:0-1835 GCA_964458125.1 uncultured Flavobacteriaceae bacterium
TTTTCAATATGCGGGTGAGGGCGATGTAATGTATATGGCAAATGCCCGGAAAAAAATGATGGACGGTATGCGTATTGATCCCCCCGGTGATAAAGTTTGCAATCCGGCTCATGGGCGCGTAATCCGTGGTGCTTTTCAGCATCTGCACAGCCCAATTCGTAGGAATCCTTCCTTCTTGCCGCACTTCTGCTATTGGAGAATGTTCATTGATATGCAACGGAATCTGGATACATAGCTCGAATAGGCTCATGATCGCATGCACCGTAAAAAATCCCAAAAATACCTTCCACCAAACGATATTCAAAACCAGCATCGGGATGACCAGGGCAAATCCAAAGTAAAAAACTTTGCTTAAAAAGAAAACAAGGTAAAACCTGGGTGAAAACCGTTTTACCACCTGTTGTGCATTTTTTTTCGGAATGATCCTGACATCTGAAAAATCCCGGAGAATGATCAGGTTCATGGTGAAAAACAAATATAAAAAGGGCGTATACAGGTGCTGAAAGCGTTGGATCCCGGATTTTTTAAAAAAAGTGGTAAACCGGATAAAAGGAATGGCAATAGTAATTTCACTGTCCACCGGAGCCACATTGGGATAAGGATGATGGATAATGTTGTGATTGATTTGCCAGAGGTAATGGCTAAGGCCTGAAAGCTCCAGCGTCCAGCTCAAAAGACGGTTTACTTTTTTGTTGGGGGAAAGGGCATGATGCGAGGCATCGTGAGCTATATTCATGACGATCAGGACATTGCTTAATCCACAAATCACCGCAAACAGGAAAACCACCGGTGGTGAAAACCGGTTTGAAAGCATCAGCGCATAACTGCCCAGGAATACCATTAAAACCAGGAATATTTTCAAATACACTGCCTTGTTGCCATATTTTGAAATATGATTTTTGCTGAAATAAGCATCGATCCGTTGTTTCAGCACCTGCATAAACCGGCTGCTCTCTGAACTTCCTTCATATTTTAAAGCAGGGGCCTCATAATGGTTAGAGTTTTTCATATTGATTAGATGTTTTTATACCTGGTTGTTCACCGGTCCATGACTTGTTTATACCTGTTTTGATAATCCTTATGGAGCGTATTCATTAACCGGTCCCAGAACGTAAAACAGAGTGCAAAGTTGCAGTGCGGGTGGGTATGATGCATGTCGTGGTGGGTGACGGTAAGCCCGTATTTAAACAACCGATGCGCATTCATCCGGCCGGGAATGATTTCATAACCCAGGTGCCCGGCGGTATTTAACAGGATATTACAAAACACAAAAACGCCTATCGCAATGGGATGCAACGGAATAAGAAAGATCATCAGCAGGTTGATCCCAAACTGGATGATTGCTTCAGCCGGGTGAAAAGACAGGGAGGCAAACGGGCTAGGCGTCACGGAAAGATGGTGGGTCCTGTGAATGGCCCGGAAAAAGGGCCTAAGATGAAGCAAGCGGTGAAACCAATAAAAATAGGTATCGTGAATAAGAATATAGATCATAACACTTCCGGCCAGGTAAGGCCAGCCAAAATCGTTCACATTTAAATATACCCGGGTTAGCCCGTTGTCAATACAAAGAATGCCGGTCAGGGTAAGGATTGAAAATACAAACACGGAACTCAGGGACCACCTGATGTCTCTTTGGATGGATGCCGCAGAAGGATACTTGTTCTGAATATGCCGGTTTTTCCAGGGCCTGCCTTTCCCGGAGTAGAAGATATAATAACTCATGCCCGCCGGGAAAAGATAATAGCCTACAAGGATCAGGCTAAAGGATAGCAAAAAGGTCTTTCCGGCAGCGTAAATTTCCATATATAGAAACTAATAGAGCATACGGGCTTAGT
>CAYWHE010000360.1:0-1831 GCA_964458125.1 uncultured Flavobacteriaceae bacterium
ATCCATGGTATGGATAATTTTAGCCACGAAGGATTTCGGATTTTCCTTCATCAGTTTGTTCCGGTAAGCCATCACTTCATCATCGATCACCGTCAGTTTTGACTTGTAAAAATCAGCGGAGTCGGCATTGGATTTTACGGCATTATAACGGTCACGCAGGGCCATGGATTCTCGCTGTTGGGTGATCATGTATTTTTGATAATCGTTAAACAGCCTGTTATCCAAAGAGCCCGTAAACACCGCATGATGTGTCAGGCTGTCAAGGTCGGTTTCAATGGAGAATTTCTGTTCCTTATCCACTACGATCTCAAAATAATTGCGGCTTGGCACCACCACCAGGTAAATGCCGCCCGGAAGATCATCTTTGCCCTCAAACACACAAACACCCTGGTGATCCACCCGCGCCGAATCGGTAATGTACTGCTTGTCGCCATAATGATTGGCCAGGTGGCAAATGGTGTCCTGCAAACCGTTTATTTTTACCCTGATTTTATAGCCCCCTGCAGACACCTGTAACGGCCCCAACAGGGCTGCAAGCAGGAAGTAAAGAAGTTTGTTTTTCATTTGATCAATAGAAGTATGTCGTATAAAACCTTGTACACGGGTGCAAAATTATTGTTTCGGAAAAAAGTCTGCAAACCATATTAAGTTCCCTGAAAACAAAGAAAGTCATTATTCCCGTAACGGTGAATGAACTTTTTATGAAATCATAACAAAGCGGGCAACACGCCTCCCCGGAAGCGGGCCAAAACGGATAAGGAAATCCGGATAAAAATCAGTACCTTTGCACCCCTAAAAAATCTGAGTCTCAACCTGATCATGCAGCAGCCTATCCGTAACATTGCCATTATTGCCCACGTTGACCATGGTAAAACCACCCTGGTTGATAAGATCCTACACCAGTCCCAGCTTTTCCGCGAAAACCAGTTTGTGAACGAACTGTTCCTGGACAACAACGACCTGGAAAGGGAACGGGGTATTACCATCGTAGCCAAAAACGTTTCCATTAATTACAAGGAAGTTAAAATCAACATCATCGACACCCCCGGACACGCTGATTTTGGCGGTGAAGTGGAGCGCGTGCTGACCATGGCCGACGGGGTGCTGTTACTCGTGGATGCTTTTGAGGGGCCCATGCCTCAGACCCGTTTTGTACTTCAAAAAGCGCTGGCTCTCGGACTCAAACCCATCCTGGTTATCAATAAAGTGGACAAGGAAAACTGCCGCCCCGATGAAGTTCACGAAGCTGTTTTCGACCTGTTTTTTCACCTCGATGCCACGGAAGAGCAGCTGCATTTTCCGACCATCTATGGCTCCTCTAAACAGGGCTGGATGTCGACCGACTGGAAGGTTCAAACCGAAAACATCACGCCATTGCTGGATACCATATTGGAATACGTACCACCGGCAAAGGTTATGGAAGGAACTCCGCAAATGCTCATCACCTCCCTGGATTATTCTTCATTCGTGGGCCGCATAGCCATTGGAAAAGTGTTCCGCGGAACACTGCGTGAAAACATGCCGGTGAGCCTGGTGAAAAGAAACGGAACCATTGTCAAATCCCGCATCAAGGAACTGATGACCTTTGAGGGCCTGGGCAAGAAAAAGGTGAGCGAGGTCAAATCGGGTGATATATGTGCCCTGGTGGGGATTGAAGATTTTGACATAGGGGATACGGTTGCCGATTTCGAAAATCCGGAAGCCCTGAAAACCATTGATGTGGATGAGCCCACCATGAGCATGTTTTTTACGATTAACAACTCGCCCTTTTACGGCAAGGACGGCAAATTCGTCACGAGCCGTCACCTGCGCGAGAGGCTTTTTAAGGAAA
>CAYWHE010000361.1:0-1795 GCA_964458125.1 uncultured Flavobacteriaceae bacterium
TACTGGGAAACCGGGGCTTTAAACGTTCTCCAGGACGCATCATCCGGGTTGATTCTCAGTTGCAGCATCATCATGTGCATAGCATCCACATGGATTTTTTGCTGGGCAATCAGCGGTTTTACACCGGCCAGGATAAAAAACAGGATTAATAGCTTTCTCATGATTATTCCATTTGAAATTCAAAGATAGCAAAGCAAACCGATAATGCAAAAAAATAGCGAAAGGATGGTGAATTCCTGCACGCCATCGGGAAGTTATCTGATTAAATTTCATCAGGGGAATGAATTTTTACAACGAAAAAAAATCAGGTTGTAAATATCATTTTTACTCCCCATCTTTGTCCCATCACAGGCTTTTTAATAGTTCCTGCATACTGAATATTCATTTTTTAAAACGAAAATCATGTTATCACAACTTAAAAGGTATTTTGGCTATGAACACTTCCGTCCTATCCAGGAGGAGGTCATTCAGACGGTATTAAGCAAATCCGATTGCCTGCTGCTCATGCCAACCGGAGGAGGTAAATCCATCTGTTTCCAGCTCCCCGCCCTGATGATGGAGGGAACCTGCCTGGTTATTTCACCCCTGATCGCCCTGATGAAGGACCAGGTGATGCAGCTCCGATTAAGGGGGATAGCAGCTGCATTTTTGAATAGTTCTCTTTCACCAGAGGCGGAGGCGGCCATTATGAAACAAGCTTCGAACGGTGATCTGAAAATGATTTACCTTTCACCCGAAAAGGCACTCCGGCTTCCTGCAGGCTTTTATCACGCCTTGAAGGTAAGTTTCATTGCCATTGATGAGGCCCACTGCATTTCCAACTGGGGACATGATTTCCGGCCCGAATACAAACAACTCAGTAAACTTCGTCAGTTGCTTCCTGATACCGCTGTCATTGCACTAACGGCAACAGCCGATAAAGTTACGCGGGAAGATATCATCCAACAGCTCGAACTTCGTAAACCCAAAACTTTCATCGCTTCCTTCGACAGGCCAAACCTATCCCTGAAAGTCATGGCTCATCTTCGCGAAAAGGATAAGATGAAGGAAATCATAAATGGTATCCTGCGTCATGATGGCGCACCGGGGATCATCTATTGTCTTTCCAGAGCGGGTACGGAAAAAGTCTGTACGGTTTTAAGGGCTGCAGGCATCAAGGCTGGATGCTACCATGCCGGCATGGGTATCGACGACAGAAGTGTCGTCCAGGAAGCCTTTTCCCGGAACGAACTGCAGGTTGTTTGTGCCACCATTGCCTTTGGAATGGGCATCGATAAATCCAATATCCGGTATGTCATGCATTTCAATCTCCCGAAAAACATCGAAGGCTATTACCAGGAAATCGGCAGAGCCGGGCGTGACGGACTTCCTTCCGAAACGATTTTGTTTTATGGCTTAGGCGACCTCCGCATACTGCGGGAATTTGCGGCCAACAGCGAACGCAGGGAATATAATCTGGAAAAGCTCCGTTTCATGCAGGAGTATGCCGAATCAAGGATATGCAGGAGAAGGATCCTGCTCAATTATTTCAGCGAACATGGAACAGAAAATTGTGGAAACTGTGACGTATGCCATAACCCCCCAAGGTATATGGATGGAACCGAACTGGCACAAAAGGCCCTCTCGGCTCTTGTCAGAATGAATGAAAAGGCGGGTATCACCATGCTTATCCAGGTATTGCGGGGATCCAAACAGGCCGAAGTGCTGGAGAAGGGCTTTGACCGTATCAAAACCTATGGCGCTGGAACAGATGTGCCGTACGATGCCTGGAAATCATACGTGATGCAATTCATAC
>CAYWHE010000362.1:0-1794 GCA_964458125.1 uncultured Flavobacteriaceae bacterium
TGCCTGCCAGGCCTTTTGAAAGAGGGGTGTCATACGTTGATTTCAATCCGGACCGGGTGGCCATGCAGGATGCTACGGCCCAGATGGCCCTCCTTCAGTTTATGCAGGCCGGACGTCCCCAGGTTGCCGTTCCTTCTACCGTGCATTGCGACCACCTGATACAGGCCAAAGAAGGAGCTCAAAAGGACCTGGCAACGGCATCCGATAAAAATAAGGAAGTTTATGCTTTCCTGTCTTCCGTTTCCGATAAATACGGGATTGGGTTCTGGAAACCGGGGGCCGGTATCATACACCAGGTTGTTCTCGAGAATTATGCCTTCCCGGGCGGTTTGATGATCGGTACCGATTCCCATACGGTAAATGCCGGCGGGCTTGGCATGATTGCCATCGGGGTTGGAGGGGCAGATGCCTGCGATGTCATGGCCGGCCTGCCATGGGAACTTAAATTTCCAAAACTGATCGGTGTCAGACTTACCGGCAAACTGAATGGATGGACCTCTGCCAAGGACGTCATCCTGAAGGTGGCCGGAGTGCTTACCGTCAAAGGGGGCACCGATGCCATCCTCGAATATTTTGGGCCTGGCGCCGATTCGCTGAGTTGCACTGGCAAAGGAACCATTTGTAATATGGGCGCTGAAATAGGCGCCACCACCTCCATTTTCGGGTACGATGCAAAAATGTCGGATTACCTGAAAGGCACAGCTCGTGCAGATCTGGCAGCCATGGCCGATGCCGTGGCTACGCACCTTCGAGGGGACAAGGAGGTGTATGAAAACCCGGAAAGGTATTTTGATCAGGTGGTGGAAATTGACCTGGACACCCTGGAACCCCATATTAACGGTCCGTTTACGCCCGACCTGGCCTGGCCGATCAGCAAGTTCGGGGCTGCGGTTAAAGAAAAAGGCTGGCCCCAAGAACTTTCCGTCGGGCTGATCGGATCCTGCACCAACTCCTCCTACGAAGATATTTCCCGTTCGGCATCCATTGCCAGGCAGGCTGCAGAAAAGGGACTGAAAGCCAAAAGCGAGTTCACCATTACACCGGGCTCCGAACAGGTGCGCTATACCGTGGAGCGGGATGGCTTTCTGCGTGATTTTGATAAAATAGGAGGAGTTGTATTGGCCAATGCCTGCGGACCCTGTATCGGGCAATGGGCCCGTCATGGTTCGGATAAACAGGAAAAAAATTCAATTATCACCTCTTTTAACAGGAACTTCAGCAAACGAAACGATGGCAATCCCAACACCCATTCCTTCGTGGCCTCTCCTGAAATAGTAACGGCTTTATCGCTGGCCGGTGACCTGACCTTTAATCCTGTCACCGATTACCTCCTGAATGAAAAGGGGGAAAAGGTAAAGCTGGATGAACCCAAAGGACTGGAACTTCCATCCAAAGGGTTTGCCGTGGAGGACGCCGGCTACCAGGCGCCGGCCAAAGACGGCAGGGGGGTATCGGTTATGGTTTCGCCAACTTCCGAACGTCTGCAACTCCTGGATCCGTTTCCGGCCTGGGAGGGTATTGACCTCAAAGACCTGCGTCTGTTAATCAAGGTAAAGGGAAAATGCACCACGGATCATATTTCCATGGCGGGCCCCTGGCTGAAATTCCGTGGTCACCTCGACAATATTTCCAACAATATGCTTATTGGGGCGGTTAATTTTTTCAACGACAAAACGGACACCGTAAAAAACCAGCTTACCGGTGAGTATGGTGCTGTTCCCGCCGTGCAGCGGGCCTATAAAGCATCCGGAACCGGTACCCTGGTCGTGGGTGATGAAAATTACGGGGAAGGCT
>CAYWHE010000363.1:0-1775 GCA_964458125.1 uncultured Flavobacteriaceae bacterium
ATTGTTCAAAGAACTTTTGTAATTTTAAGCTCCTAAAAAACTACCGGAGTATTGAACTTTTAACTCTTAACTTTTAACTGCTGTTTTCATAATGACAGGGATTTGAATCTCAAAGGTCTGTAAACTATCTGTTCATTTTCAATACCATAGAAATATTTGTTTTCACAAAATAATTCCATTACGTTTGTTTGAAAATAATCAATTCCAAAACCATGAAAAAATTGATGATAAAACGTATCCGGATTTTTCTGTTCCTGTTAGTTTCCATTCCTGTTTTCCTGAATGCACCTGCCTATTCATGTACATTAGGAGGCACTGCCACGGCCACGCAGGAAGCCATTTGCACGAACAGCAGCACTACGCTGTTATTAACCGGTTACAACGGAAACATACAGTGGCAGCATTTTAACGGTACCATCTGGGTGAATGAGGCGGGGGCAGGGTCCACCACCGATACCTATAACGTATCCCCGCTGATTACCACTGACTACAGGGCATTCGTGACGTTTCCAAGTTGTCCCGACACCATTTCCAACGTAATTACCATAACGGTGGGAACCTTACCCCCTCCGGCCGGAACAGGCGGCACGCGCTGCGGCTATGGACCTGTAACCCTGTCGGCCAGCGGTATCGGAACCCTCCGTTGGTATGATGATCCCACCGCCGGAAACCTGGTGGATACCGGTGCAACCATTAACCCCACGGTTTTTAACACCACGACATTCTATGTGGAGTCAACTTCCGGAGGAGGAAGCGCTGCCCCGCTGACGACCACCTTTGCCGGCGGCAACGGATTTGACGGAAACATGTTTGATATCGAAGCCATCAACCAGGTCACCATTACGGGATTTGAAGGCAACCTGACCAACACTCCCGGCGTGGCGGAGATCTGGTACCGGCCTGGATCCTATGTGGGATTCGCCAACAGCAATGCCGGATGGACCTTCGTGGATTCCGTGAGCCTGAGCAGCACCAACGGGAACGGCGTAGCCACCAATATCCCGATAACGGTGAACGTGACCATACCGGCAGGGCAGAAATATGCATTCTATGTGCATTACTCCGGTTCGGTGGATTATACAAACGGTATCGGAACACCAACGACCGTTACCGCACAGGATGCCAATATCATGGTGTACGAAGGATCGGGAGGAGCATATTTTAACCTGACCAACACCCCGAGGATTTTCAACGGCATCATTCATTATTCAGCCGGCTGTGCCAGTTCCCGTACACCGGTATTGGCAACCGTTACCCAGCCTGATCCGATCACCCTAACCTGGTCGGCCAATGCCCTTTGTCTGGGCGACAGCGCAGTGTTGACGGCAAGCAGTAATAATGCATCATTTGTTTATACCTGGTCTCCTGCAACGGGACTGAACACCACCACAGGAGCAACGGTCGTGGCTAACCCGTCAACCACCATAACCTATGCTGTTGTGGGGGATGACGGTGTCTGCGCAGATGTGGACAGCATCACCATAGATGTAGGACCTGTTTCCGTTGCCGGTACGGCCTATACCATTTCCGACACGGTGTGCAACAGTGCCAACACCCTGCTCACCTTGTCGGGCTATACCGGAAACATTCAATGGCAAAGCAATGACGGTTCCGGCTGGGTCAATGAAACCGGACCAGGAAGCGATTCTTCGGCTTATACCATTTTTCCGACTCAGACCAAAACCTACCGCGCCTTCGTGGTGAGCGGAGGCTGTCCGGCCGATTCGTCCAATGAACTGCCAATTGCCGTCATCACCATCAACACGCCGACCGTC
>CAYWHE010000364.1:0-1740 GCA_964458125.1 uncultured Flavobacteriaceae bacterium
TAATGGAACCGTCCAGGTTGAACGAATAACCCATAGGCAAAACAAAACTGATAATCCTGTTGGGACAACCATAACGTTCGAGAGCCTCCACGGTTTTCGGAAATGCAGATTCGGAACTGGCTGTTGAAAAGGCCAGCAGGATGGGTTCCCGGATATGACGGAGGAGCCGGAAAAACGGAATTTTTAAGATCAGGCATATACCCCCAAGGATCGCGAATCCGAAAAAGAACAATCCCCCATAAAAGCAGGCAATCAGGTAAAAATACCCGCTGATAATGCCCAGGCCCTGTTTGGCGACTACGGCGGCTATGGCTCCGAAAACTCCGAAAGGCGCAAAGGCCATCACATACGCGGTTACTTTAAACATGATATGCGATACCACCTCCAAAGCATGTACGAGGGGTTTGGCATAATCCCCCAAAGCAGCGGCGGCAATGCCGAAAAAGAGCGAAAAAACCACAATCGGCAGAATTTCGTTGTTGGCCATGGATTCAACGATGCTTTTCGGGATGACATGGGAAACAAAATCCCTCAGGGTAGGAACGCCACTTTTTATTCCGCTGCCCGCATCCTGGGCGGGGAGCGATAATTCCATCACTTTTCCCGGCTCAAACAGGTTCACCAGGATCAGACCCAGGGACAACGCGATGAGGGTGGCAAACTGGAAATACACAATAGTTTTCAAACCGATCCTCCCGACGGATTTAAAATCACCTACCTTGGCAATGCCCACAACCAACGTGGAAAAAACCAGAGGGGCGATGATCATTTTAATAAGCCGCAGAAAGATATCGCTGAGCAGTTGTATCTGTCCTGCAAACTGACCTATACTTTCCTCATCCGGGTTCAGCCAGCGCCACGACTGGCCGGCCACAATTCCGGCCAGCATGCCGATGAAAATCCGGGTGGTGATGTTGATTTTTTTCATGGGAATTCGAAGTGTCCAAACGTACAGGAATTTAAACAATTTACAAATTTCAATTTATACAGGTCAGGAAGCTCAAACCGGGTTTGAATTCAATACGATTTTTTATATCTTGCGCTGTCTTTCCAACTGCCTATGCCCAAGACTATACTCCTGATTGCCTTTTCCTGCCTGGTTCTGGTACTAACCGGATTGGCCCAGATCACCTATACAGGCGGAGGAGGACAGATTCCGGATAACGGAAACAGTATTGACTTTCCCCTGAATGTCAGTTTTCTGAATCCTCCCAGTCTGGACACTTCCAATTTCGGCCTTGAAACGGTTTGCATCAATATCAACCATCCTTATGACTCCGACCTGGATGTTTACCTGGTGGCACCCGACGGCACCACCATATTGCTCACCTCCGGAAACGGGGGTTCTGGAGATAATTATTCCAATACCTGTTTTTCTCCGGCGTCCACCGTTTCTGTCGTAGCAGGAACAGCACCGTTTGCGGGCACTTATAAACCTCAGGGACAACTCGGGCTGATCAACAACGGGCAAAACGGAAACGGTACCTGGAACCTGCATATCCTGGACACCTATCCTTTTGCCGACCAGGGAACCGTATTATCGTGGAGCGTTACTTTTGGCAGCAACCCCGCCGTTCCCAACACCTTTGCTTCCTCCAACCTGCCCATCATTAAAATCAACACCAACGGACAAACCATCGTGAATAATCCCAAAATACCGGCATCGATGGGCATCATTAATAACGGTACCGGTATTCGAAATTACGTCAGTGATCCCTTTAACGATTATGCAGGAACCAT
>CAYWHE010000365.1:0-1668 GCA_964458125.1 uncultured Flavobacteriaceae bacterium
GGGGGTGTCGATCAGGTTCAGAACGTACTGCTTGCCGTCCAGGGAATAATCCATCTGGATGGCATGGCTTTTAATGGTGATGCCCCTTTCCCGTTCCAGGTCCATGTCGTCCAGTACCTGGGCCTGCAATTGATTCTTGGTCAGGGTATGGGTGTATTCCAGCAGGCGGTCGGCCAGGGTGCTTTTGCCATGGTCGATATGGGCAATGATACAGAAGTTACGGAAATGTTGCATAAGGGGTGCAAAGGTAGCATTTTTTGGGTGATGAAGGGGCCTCTTTTTACTATCTCCGGCTTTTTGCCTTATTTTGCGGCAGGCAAACAGGAATAATCTTTTAAGAACTTGAAACTCATTTTATTTTGTGGCGCTTCGGGCAGTGGCAAAACCAGTATTGTGCATGACCTACTGGCCCGGAATCCCCGCCTGAGTTTTTCGATTTCAGCCACCACCCGGCAAAAAAGGGCCAATGAAACAGACGGCAAGGATTATTACTTCCTCACCCCAGCCCGTTTCCGGGAATTGATCAACCAGGGGGAATTCCTGGAATGGGAAGAGGTTTACGAGGACCGGTTTTACGGAACCCTGAAGTCGGAAGTGAAGCGAATCGATGAAAGCGGGCATATAGCCGTATTTGATGTGGACGTGGAAGGCGGTCTGCAGATTAAGAATTATTTCGGGAAGGAAGTGATGGCGGTTTTTGTGCGGCCCCCGGACTTAAAAAGTCTGAGGGAACGTTTGTTGAAGCGGGGTTCGGAAACGGATGAAAGCCTGGAGAAAAGGGTCAGCAAAGCGGAAGCGGAGTTTGCCTATGCCCCCCGGTTCGATCATGTCATCATCAACACGGTGCTGGAGGAGGCCTGCCGGGAGGCACAGCGGCTGCTGGACGACTTTCTGCGTGACCCATAACGGCTGATATATATGAAAATCGGACTCTTTTTCGGATCATTCAACCCCGTTCACAACGGACACCTGGTGATTGCAGGTTACATGACGGAATTTACCGATCTGGAGCAGGTGTGGCTGGTGGTATCGCCCCATAACCCGCTGAAAGCGGAAAGTTCGCTCCTTCAGGACTACCACCGCCTGACCCTGGTGACGCTGGGCATTGGCGAGTACAGGAAACTGAAAGCCTCAAAAATTGAATTCGGACTCCCCAAACCTTCCTACACCATCCACACCCTGAACCACCTGCGGGAAAATCAGCCGGAGCACACCTTTGTCCTGATCCTGGGCAGCGATAACCTGGAAAGCTTTAAAAAATGGAAGAACTGGGAACTCATCCTGGAGCAGTATGACCTGTATGTATACCCGCGCCCGGGTAGCGATGGGGGAGAATTAAAAAACCACCCCCGCGTGAAGCCTGTAGACGCCCCGCTGATGGAGATCTCCTCCAGTTTTATCCGGCAGGCCATCAAAAACAAAAAGGATGTGCGCTTTATGTTACCCCAGGCCGTTTTTGATTATGTTGAGGAGATGCATTTTTATGAGAAATAAGGATTGGAGGTTTTAATTTTTCAGTTTCATTTGGACACCGGAATGAATTCAAATCACCTGACCATTTTCCTCCCAGGAGGAATTTTTTCAGTTCCTTTTTATACTATTATTTCCTTTTTCCGGCCCAAAATCTGACGTCCGTCAACCTCCCGAAATGCCGTTTTTGACCCCCAA
>CAYWHE010000366.1:0-1650 GCA_964458125.1 uncultured Flavobacteriaceae bacterium
GTTCTGAAATTAACCGTGCCCCCGGGCGTAACGGCCATCCTTAAACCGGATGCAGCCTCCCTGCCTTCCGTCATGAATGACCCTCTTTACGACTTTTGCAATTTCGGTTATTTTGTAAAAACCAGTCAGCCTGGCCGGGTCAGCGCCACGTTCAACGCGCCTGCCGGAATGGTAACCTCTGCTTTTCACCCGGGCGACGATGAATGGCATTTTACCGGCATGTCGGCGGCCATCAACAGGCAGCAACCCCTGGCACCCTGTCTCCGGATCGATAATGCCTCCTCCGGTACGGAAATGGAAGTGCACATCACCGCCCCTGCATTTTGTTTCGGGCAGATAAATCCCGTTGCAGAAGCCAGACCGCTTACCTCATCCGGCGGCATAGTGAACGGAACCCTTTCCACCTCCCTGGCCGAGGTTCTGGCCGCCTCGATGATGCTATTGCCGAAAGAAGGAAATGTATTTGTCATCAGTGGGAACGCCTCCATCAGCCGCATCAATCACCAGCCTGCCGACCGTTTTCCAAAAGGGACGGTAATCTCCCTCTTATTCAACCAGGCCGGTTGCAGCGTGGTACCAGGGCCTTACCTCATGCTGAAATCAACTTATCTTTCCGTATCCAACTCCTCTTTGACCCTGGTTTCGATGGGAGACGGTACCTGGCGGGAAGTTCAGCGTAATTTATAGGAAAATTATCCCGGTCAGGGCCGGACCATTGCCTGAATGAGGAGGAACAAACCTTAGGTGCCAATCAAGGGTATAAACCCCGGGGCAAGCGCTGGATCCATCCCGATTCGCTTCGCGACCGGGATTCATTCGACTACGACTTTCACTTCGGACGTTGTCCTCGTAAAAGTCCAGTAGAATTGAATAAAAAAATAAACAGCAACACCTCAGGAGTTTCTGGATTCAGATCCCTGCTGATTCACCGCACCGGGATACAAGGCATGCCGGAGTGCATCGAGCAATTCATGCCTGACGAATGGTTTCCTGACATATCCATTTGCTCCCATACCATAACCCTTTTCAACCTCCGAGCGCTCCACGCTGGCTGTCAGGAAAATAAACGGTATCCCGGCGGTTTCCGGATTATTTTTCAGTTCGGTAAAAACCTCGTAACCGTTTTTCTCGGGCATCATGATATCGCAAAGGATTACATCGGGGTGCTGTCTGGCAACGAGTTCAAGACCCCTCCGGCCATTCTCCGCTTCCAACACCCTGTAGCCTTCGAGCTCCAGTAGTTCGGCTGTATTCTCACGAATCTCCGTGCGGTCCTCGATTAATAATATGGTCTTCATTTTTTTTAAAGGAATGAACTCGGCAATCAAAGAATGAAAATCAGGCAGAATTAAATCTATTGCACTAAATCAACCTGAACATATTCCAATCATGTTGCTCATTTATCAAATACAACAGGCAACTGCATGAACCTTAAACCTGGTTTACAAAATTAATCAAAAAAATCATCAGGATGCTTATATAATTCCCGGTATTTATTTTAGCCTGAGAAAACAATCTGTCATGCCTGCCGTTGAGGAATTATTTTTACTGTTCCATTCGTCACGGTCCCCCGGAGAAATCCGGGAAAGTCATTTATTCACAGGCTATGACAAGGTTTTCCGGATACCGCCAGGCAGGCATGTTGGCCGT
>CAYWHE010000367.1:0-1625 GCA_964458125.1 uncultured Flavobacteriaceae bacterium
ATGAAAACACGGATCCGGCTATCCAGTTTATCGGGACGAAGGACAGTACGGATATGGTATTCAGGACGAACAACCAGGAGCAGTTGCGCCTGAATGCCGACGGGAGAATTGGTGTAGCTTCCCTGGCAGGACAAGGATTTACCCTGGTATATACCGACTCTTCCGGAGTCTTGAAGGGAGGGTCAACCATACCTGTATTAAACACACCATGGATGATGGGAGGTAATAATAATGTTACACCATCCAGTTTTTTAGGTGCAGTAAATGGTGAAGCTCTTATAATGAAAACATCACCAACGGCAGGTTTACAGGCTGTCGAACACCTCAGGATTACAACTGGTGGATATATTGGCATCGGTACCCATGAGCCTTATAATAAGTTGGATGTGGTGGGTTCTGTGGCAATAGGTACAGGTTTTGCCGGAACAGCAGTAGCTCCGGTAAACAGCCTGATAGTATCCGGAAATATTGGAATAGGCGTAACCCAGCCTATTGAAAAACTGGAGGTAGATGGAACCGTAAAAATTTCATCCCTGACCAGTATAGAAACCAACCTGGTAACTTCATCGCCCGAAGGCCTTCTCAGCAAAACACCTTTACAGGCTGCAGGTTTGGGATTATGGCAGTTGAATGGAAATGCGATACACAATACAAACAGCGGAAATGTAGGAATAGGTACAACCACCCCTTTGGATAGATTTCAAGTGAACGATGGCGCCTATAAATTATGCACGGGAAGTGCATACGGAATATCAGCAGGCACGGCATATATTGGTTTTAATGCAGGGCGTTCAGGTGCATCCTGGACGGTACACAGTGATCAGCAGAACAACGGAGGTGCTGTCATCTATTCGAATATACTGGGATCTTTTTATTTTTCGACTTTACCAATAAACGGTACTCCAACCAGCAATCAGACATTTTCAGATGCTGAAGTGGAATTGCATACCCGGTTGTTTATTCATGGAGGGGGCAATGTTGGAATAGGTACTTTGCAACCAGCTTCTTTGTTTCACCTGGCTGGTAACAATCCGGTTATTACGCTTGAGGATAATTCGACTTTGGGCGACAATCATACCGGAAGCAGCACATTAACCACGGGGGCGGGACTGACCTGGCTGAGTTCTACCGGCGGTGTCTGCGTGACGATTAACCCCAACCAGAACAACGACTATAATTTTTGTATTGCCAAACCTGTTAACACCGGCATTGGCCTTGAAGAATTATTCAGGGTGAATAAGGATGGCGTTGCGGCGGCCAGAGCCGTAAAAGTTACCCTTGGCCTTTTTCCGGATTATGTCTTTGATAAAGAGTACACCCTGCTGGCTTTGGAAGAGGTTAAAACTTATACAGAAAAAAACCGTCATCTGCCCGGAGTGCCATCGGCAGTTGATATTGCTAAAAACGGACTTGACCTGGGGCAGATGCAAAGTATGCAGATGGAAAAAATTGAAAACATTTACCTCTACCTGATACAGTTAAAAGAAGAAAATGAATCACTCAAAGCCAGAATTACCAAACTGGAAATGAAATAAACGCATGAAAAGGATTATTTTTTTCATCCTGGTGGTGCAGGTGTGTTTCTTAAACGGCTGTAAAAAATACCCTGACGGGCCGCTGATCAG
>CAYWHE010000368.1:0-1602 GCA_964458125.1 uncultured Flavobacteriaceae bacterium
GGACCGTTCGTTCAGGTACTGATGAAAGATATCCCTGGGTAATACGGGTGTGTTTAGAAGCGAGGCTTTTATACACATCGGACCGGACTAAAAATTTTCTTTCGATTTCCTGAGCCATATTCTTTTTCGGTTAATTAGCCAATGGTTTATGGATCATGCCGATGACCCGTTTGATCGCCTGAAGGTAATTGATGTTTTCAACCCCCATGAGTCCAAGGTCTTTCAGGGTTTGCAATACTTCAAATGTTCCTGTCCCTTCGCAACTTATGGTCTGTACTTTCGCCCCGTTGATTAAGACTTCCCCCGTTTCACAGATGGTATTGTTGATGGAATAAGCAAAACGCCGTTTATGAATGCGCACGGCCTGCAATTCGGTTTGTTGGTCTGCCCATTCCACAAAATCATCAAAGCTGTAAATCGTACGCGGAAGTTCCGGTGTATTCAAATTCAATAAGGGGATCAGTTCTTCCTTAATCCACACTGCTTTAACCGGGAAATCTGTCTTTAATACTGGTTTCCATTGTTCGAGGCCTTCCAGGATTTGTACCTGCGATTTAATATCCATTTTACCATCCCTGACTTTGGTATTATACAGATCCTGGTTCCGGGAAATGATATAGATTTCATCACTGCTTCTGTCCCAAAGGTTTTCAGCTACGGGCATGGACAGCCTGGACATCCGATGGGCAGCCTGTTCAAAGTGCTGCCCAAAGGACCGGAATTCAAAGCGGGGGTGTATGGATTCTCCCGTTGTAAGTATTCCGCTGGTCATCGATGAAAAATTCAATGATTTATTAGTGATTGTTTGAAACACCCCGGCTGGGTACGTTGAATACAGCCAGGTTGCTGGATCCATCCGGTATGCGGCCGTAGGATTTTTTACCCACCAGGTTTATCGTCAGGAAATCCAGGGAGCTTACCAATACCCCCGAAGTATTTTCCAGGTAAACGGCATCCCCGGAAGAACTTAACCCGAATTCGACGGTATATTCACCACCCGTATATTCCGTTTTTTGCACCTGGAAACCTTTAGAAGGGATGATGGTGCCGGCGTTAATGATGCGCTTTGGTTTCGCCGACGTTTTTATTCCTTCATCGTAAAAGGCATATCCACTGATGTCTACCGGGATGTCTGAATCATTATAGATTTCCACCCAGTCGGGATCGGTGGCGTCTTTTGTACCGTCAGATAATACCTCGTTGATAAATAATTTAATCACATTCGAAGCTCCTACGGTATAGTTTGCAAATTGGGTGGCTAATGCGGGATACCGGGTACTGAACCCACCGGTATTCCTGGCTTCAATATAGTACTCCACCTTGGTCCCGAAGGCGAGTGCAGGGATACTTGCGGAATAAATATATGGAGCATTGGAACTCATCGGGAGAGTAATAAAATTGCCGGCAGTCGTTGTCCTGTAATTGAGGTTTACCTGTTCGATGCCTTTTAAATCGGTAACCTGTGCCGTAACCAAAACCGTTTCCGAAGAGGTTGGCGCAACCGGCGCACTGATTACATTGGCAATAGTGGCGGGTCCGTTAAACAGTTCGTCTTTTACACAGGAACTCATCACACTGAGGATGAAGAGGGTTCCGATGATA